>NZ_JAHLEX010000022.1:5362-14477 GCF_023476575.1 Anaplasma phagocytophilum
CGTAGCTGCATTAGTTTCTTCCACATTACATACGTACATAACGGGCTTGCTAGTTAAAAGCTGCAAGTGCTTAAGTTCATGAGGAGCAACATCCGCTACAGATCTCGCAGGTCTGCCATCCTCCAATGCTGCTAAAATATTTTCCAGCAATTCCTTCTGACTATGTTGCGTTTTATCGGACTTAGCTGCTTTGGCAACATTCATAATGCGACGTTTCACGCTTTCCATGTCAGCCATGATCAGTTCCATTTCCACGATTTCTGCATCATGCACTGGGTTAACAGCATTATTCACATGCTGTATATCATCGTCTTCAAAACACCGTAAAACGTGCATAATGGCATCAACTTCGCGGATGTGACCGAGAAACTTGTTACCTAAACCTTACCTTACACCGCGTCAATACGACTCATAATAGACATATCTCAGAAATACGACATTTTGGTTACTGTATTTGAATGCTCAGAACACCATAATACGCATTTTTCTAGATGAAAACAGGATGATAGGATTTAGAGTAAGTACATTTACTACGATGATATAGAAAACATCATCGCACTTCACAACTCACCGTGCATCTACTCTACATACAGCAGGGTATTACCTAGAAAACCTGTGCTACAAGGGAAAAGATTACATAGTACTAGATTCACCTACTTCTAAGCTAATGCACGCCACTTCGAAACTCTCTGCGCAAAATACACACTCTACAGAACGTTACTTGTTGACTCTAAAGTGCATTATGTCCCCATCTTGTACTATATAATCTCTGCCTTCAAACCGCACCTTACCAGCCTTTTTACATTCAGCCTCACCCCCACATTGAATGTAGTCCTCGAAGCTTATAGTTTCAGCCTTTATGAAACCCTTTTCAAAGTCAGTGTGTATAGTTCCTGCAGCCTTATCTGCCGGTGTGTTACGCATTATAGACCACGCACGCGCCTCCTTGGGGCCTAGAGTAAAGAAAGTTATAAGATCTAACAAATTGTAAATTGTTCTTACTGCTGTATCGATACCCGATTCTACTAGACCCAGTTCTTCAAGAAAATTCTTTCTCATTTCTTCGTCTTCAAAGCTTAGTATATCTGTCTCGAGCTTCGCCGAAAGATAACAGCATTGGCTGCCAGAGCGTTGCGCCATCTCTTTTACAGCCTCAACTAGAGCATTACCCGTAGCTGCATTAGTTTCTTCCACATTACATACGTACATAACGGGCTTGCTAGTTAAAAGCTGCAAGTGCTTAAGTTCATGAGGAGCAACATCCGCTACAGATCTCGCAGGTCTGCCATCCTCCAATGCTGCTAAAATATTTTCCAGCAATTCCTTCTGACTATGTTGCGTTTTATCGGACTTAGCTGCTTTGGCAACATTCATAATGCGACGTTTCACGCTTTCCATGTCAGCCATGATCAGTTCCATTTCCACGATTTCTGCATCATGCACTGGGTTAACAGCATTATTCACATGCTGTATATCATCGTCTTCAAAACACCGTAAAACGTGCATAATGGCATCAACTTCGCGGATGTGACCGAGAAACTTGTTACCTAAACCTTCACCTGCACTCGCCCCACGCACCAAACCCGCAATATCAACAAATTCTACCTGGCTGAAAATAGTATTCTGCGAACCTGCCATGGATGCCAAGGTTTTGAGCCTAGCATCTCTGACAATAGTCCTTCCAGCATTAGGCTCTATCGTACAGAACGGATAGTTAGCCACCTCTGCAAGCGTGGTTTGTGTTAGAGCATTAAATAACGTAGACTTCCCAACATTAGGCAAGCCTACTATCCCGCAGTTTAGTCCCATCTGGCTCAATGATACGTACTATATAAAAGACGCCCCATTTTAACATCGAATACGTGTTTGCGATACAACATTTGTTAGCATTTGAATGCCTCTAGGAGTATTGACAGCACCGGCTTTTTAGAAGATCACACTTCCGTAAAAATGGCCGTATCTTCAAGGTCTTAGTCCCCAAAGTGAAAGTAAAAAAGCTACCCTATTCACAGCAAAGAACTACACCCTATAACACATCAGCACTGCCTGTGCCGCAATACCTTCACCACAACCTAAAAACCCAAGTTTTTCCGTCGTTACTGCCTTAATGTTAATGCGTGATAAATCAACATTTAATAGCTTAGATAGAAACTCTTTCATGTTGGGGACATGCGGTGTTATTTTTGGCTGCTCACATACTACGGTGACGTCAAAATTTAGTATCGCATACGATTTTTCAGCAGCCTTTTTTTGTGCTTCTAATAAGAAATAAGATGAGCTCATGTTCTTCCATTGGGGATCACTATTAGGAAAGTGCTGCCCTATACTACCCTCTCCCATGCAGCCCAATAGTGCATCTGTGAGTGCGTGAAGCACAACATCACCATCAGAATGCGCAATTATTCCCTGTGTATGTCCTACCTTGACTCCACATATGGGTATGTACTGCTCCTCTTCTTGAGATTCGGCAAATCTATGTACATCAAAACCTATTCCGATTCTGAACGGCATCCCTAAGTACCTCACTGACAATATGACAAAACACCCCGCCGGTATAAATCACACAGCCTCAACGAGCAATTTACACTGCTCTGCCACTACTCACACTGTTTAGTAAATGCAGGCGCAAACATCCCACATTCGCAGTTTATTACACATGATGCACAAAATTCCAAGTCGGAGGAGCATAGCAAAACAATAAAATCACACCATTTAAAGGCCCTACAACCTATTAAAACTAACACACTTCTAATTACCCATGTGTTGCATATACAACTCAGCCCTAGTAATATCCTCGGCAGTAGTAATCTTAAAGTTGTAATGATCTCCCTCTATAGAGATAACTGACATACCACACGCCACCATTACTGATGAGTCATCTGAGAAATATTTTTCCTGGTCTGTGCTGTAGACTTCTTTATGACATCTCAAAATATCCTTGTACCTGTATATTTGAGGTGTTTGAACTATTCTGACGGAATCCTTCGCTATTTCCTCAACAACAACTGAGTTTTCAACCCGACTTATGGTATCGCTAGGCCGCAAAACAGGTACAATCCCCGCATGATCCCGTAGATGGTAAGTTATAACGTCAGCGCTCGGCAAACTAGAAAAAGGGCGACAGGCATCATGTATTATTACAAATTCTGGATTAATGTGTTCAATGCTTTCCAAGCCTATGCGCACAGAATCTTGTCTGCGAGCTCCTCCATATACTGGTGGTATAAGCAAATCCGTCACCTTTTTAGGAAGGGATAAGAGGGAATGTTCGTAGAAAGCATCCTGCCCCTGCCCGATCACAACCTTCACAGAATGTACAAATGAAGTAACCATCTGAGTAATGGTATGCGCAAGCACTGAATGACGTTGAATCCTGAGATATTGCTTCAGTTGGTTCTTCTTTCCCAATCTTCTGCTTTCTCCAGCAGCTACTATAAGTACAACGAAAAGAGGCATCATAGTTCTCCAAGCAAACAAAAGATAATCTGGCAATTTATAGCAACATACTACACTTTGATATGCATGTAAAGCAGGCTAGTAGCGCATTATACAACTTTTGCCACTATTATCACAGTTAATATCATAGTAATGTTGCTCTTATGCAAAAGCAAATGTAATATATGGGGTAGCATGTTCGGTTGTAAATTTGTCCTGATTTTCTGATATGGACATACTGTAAGTTAGGTGTCACACATTGTTGTGTCTGAGCTACACAAGGATTGTGGCTGCTGTCATATAATTACACTACTTATGGTGCATGGGTTTTAGTTCGCAAGCGTCGTGTTTTTTGGCGCGTCTCGCTATTACTCATCGAAAGAGCTCATTTGAAAAGAATTGTGAGATGGGTTTATATGTCTGTAGAGGAAATAGGGGACGATATTGCGGGGAATAATTCATTTGTTGCTATCGAGGAAGAATCAACAATTGAGACATTACTAAGAACAGATTTAGCAGCGGAAAGGGCCACGGCGCAGTTAAATGCTGAAATGCAGGATGATGCCGCTGAGATTATTTGTGCTACAAAAACAGATATCGATGTTCTTTTGCGTTTTATAAGGAAGCTGCAGAATGAACAACGCGAGATAAAGAATCGTGAGTATACGTCGACCAGTGCATGGTACAGCTGGCTCGAGTTCCTAACAATTCTTGTAATTTTTCTTAGCTTTCTATCCATGGTAGTAACTTTATGCGCTATAGCGATTAACCCCGAATGCCATGAAGAGGGTAACATTTTTTATGCACTATGGAACATTTTCCAATCTAGTAGCAAGTCTCTATCAACTAAAGTGGCTATCGCGATCTTAATTATATCTTGTGTTTTATTTACTGTTTGTTGTGTTGCATACGCTATTATCCATGGTGAAGCGCAAAAAACACAAAATGAATTTTCATCCCAGTTATGCCAGAACACAAGAATTTATGCTGAATTGAGACCCACAATAGACTACCAAGTTCTTATGGCTCAAAAAAACCTACGCATCTCATGTGAGTTCATAAAAACGCGTATAGATTTGCTAGAATCCAATAGTATTTCGTCTGGAAGTCTTGGATATATAGAAGAGAAAATACAGAGAGATAACAAAAACCTCATACATGCTTTGAGCGCTAAAGTTACTGAACATCTAGAAAAGATGGATGAATGCATGCGAAACTTTCTTAGTGGCATTCTACATGATTCTCAGACAGCATCAAAAACTATACATAACGAGATTTCAGCATTGGAAAAGCGTATGAATCTTAATGAACTGAAGTTAAAAGATACATCAGAAGAGTTGAGAAAATACCTGGAGTTACATCTTGATGTTATCCATACCATTTTGCAAGCAGATCAGAGAAAAAATACAAGAAGACTATTAAACTGCAAAAATATTCTTAATGCTTGCTGTGCAAGCATTGCAGACATTTTACAAAATAGCGTGACGGAAACTAAGCGCTCTGTAGAAGAGTGTCTATGTCTTCACGGAAACTGTTTGCAAGCAGTCTTACGTGCTGTAGTTTCGGAAGGAGATGCAGAGCCTATTGCTACGTGTGTTATACTTCTAGAAGCACACACCCAAATGCAAGCAATTGGTCACTATAAATCAGCTTGTGTATATGAAAGAGCAAAGAAAAAACTTAAGCATAGTTTCCCAGGTTTGAGCAAAACCCTTTTTAATGACAATCTAGCTGTTCATGAGGTACTATCCGACATTTATAATGCTTTAACTAAGGAACTTGCACCTATATATGAGCTCTCTGAAACACTTTGCAACATAATAGAAAAAGAGCCATCGTCTCTTCACCAGTACCGCGATATTTGTAAAAACATCTCACTAAATTGTGGCATGGCACTATTCGGCAAAAATGGTGTATTAAATCATGAAGGAAAACAAAAATGTTTTTACAGGAGTATGTTCTCCATCGTGCAAAATGGTCTGGAAGAAAACGCGAAGGGGTATGAAGAGTTGGAGAACATCAAGTCATGTGCTTCACGCTTAATCTTGATACCGTATATGATGAAGCTAATGCAAAGTCCGGAAAGTGCACACAACGATATCAATTGTATAAACAGCGTGCTTAATAATGTTTTTGCTTCTCTTGATGACATAACTCCAGCTTTACCGCAGAACACCAGCGTTGCATCACAGCGTGTTGTTACTCAGAAAGCTTTACATGTTAGCGAGATCACATCTGAAAATGCGCGGTAATATGAAGATTTCATGTATTCACCTACCGTGTATGCGCAAAGCAGGTAGAGTATTGCTAGATAGAATCGCCAGATTTATAGTTGGGAGAACGTTTGACCCTAGCAATTAAATCTGGCACCACCCTACCTCCAATAAATCACAGTTGGTACGCGTACTGCATTCTTCACACTTGTGTAGTATACCCCCTCGATAACCTGTACAGCAACATAACCATAAACCTCCGGATTCATAGACCAGACAATGGGTTACTAACTTGCAACTTCACCACCAACACACAATAAACCGAACCTCGTGTAGTCACATGCTGAAACTTTGGCAGTATACTTTCCAGACTATCTACACAAAATAGGTTTAATAAGGTGTTATTGAGACAGAATCCGTAATTTTCTGTTTCCAGTTTTGTAGTCGCAAAGAGACATTTTCATCCCACAGTCCAATAATAGACGCGGCCAGTACTGCAGCATTGAAAGCCCCTGCAGGGCCAATAGCCATAGTTGCCACAGGCGTCCCCTTCGGCATTTGCACTATAGAAAGCAAGCTATCCGTCCCCCTTAGACACTCACTCATTACAGGCACACCTATTACTGGAATATGGGTAAGTGCTGCTACCATACCGGGCAAGTGAGCTGCTCCGCCTGCTCCGGCGATAATGACCTTAAACCCTGTTTCATGCGCTGACTTGGCGAAATTAAATAACCTCTCAGGTGTTCTATGAGCGGACACAACAAGTGCTTCATGGGCTATCATAAGCTCATCCAGCACCGAAATTGCTGCACTCATAGTAGGAAGATCTGATTTACTACCCATTATCACAGCTACGGGCACCGGAGAGAGTTTAAGTTCATTCATCGTTAGCCTTCGATATAGATGCTATTGCAGCAAAAAGCGCACGTTTATTATATACATTTGTAATTGGTGCAGTATTATCCCCAATTATGGCAATAAATGGTATCTTCCCAGAAAAATATACTCCTTTACCAGAAAGTGCATATGCCAATTTGCCGTGATACTCGGAAGAGACGTTGTACGGCTCAAAATTTATAATTTTCTGATCTCGCAGGAAAGCAGCCAATTTACTTCTACTAGTGTCAAGGGAGATGATCATTGGCCTTACATCTCTATAGCGGCTAAGAGCTTCAATAATATCAGGCATCTTTTCTATACAGTTACTACACCACGACGTATACAACACCAGGAGTGTAGGCCCTGAACCTATGTCAGAAACCAACTTATATAGAGCTTCATCTGAGTTTATTTCTTTAATGTGTATTTCGGCTTTCTCTAGCTCATATTCAGCATTGTCAATACTACCTATGAGCGCAAAGGATACAAGCGCAATAACACAAAATACTGCTATGAAGTACTTGTTATACAGTATCTTGGGAACCATGAATTCCTCTAATCAGTACGATAAACACAGCCCAATTATGGGTATGCATTTACTAACCTACAAGGTTTTTTGTTGAGGCTTTGTCTTATTGACGCGGCTTGGTACATGAATTAAGAATTTTTATGAGCATTAGCAGTAAAATATTGTGTTCGGATGCCGAACTACGCCAAATACCAAAAATGCATCTATGTTAACTGGGAATGAAAGAAGTAGTACGCAGCTTGCCGTTGAATTTCCTAGATGTAGTGTGGTCGGTACTGCCATTTATTGAGAAGCCTTATGCACATATATAGGCTTGATACTTTCTTCTGATTGTGTAGACTTAGCGCAATATGGTCTGCTGTGCATGGTATTCTATGGTTCAGACACTCACAAAGGCCCGAATTGCCTCCATGATTAATAGGGAAATAGGTTTATCAAGAGAAGATTCTTTGGCTATTGTGGGAGAGATATTGGATGAGATGTCATCTTCTCTTGTCCGTTGTGGATCCCTTAAGATATCTTCGTTTGGTATTTTCAAAGTGATCAGAAAGAAGGAACGTGTTGGTAGAAATCCTAGAACTTTGGAAAAGTTTGTGGTAGAGGAGCATAATACTGTAACTTTTTGTCCTTCGGTAACGGTGAAAAGGTTTATAAACGGTGATGAAACGTGAGTTATAGTGAGCTTGATAACATATCGGACCATAAACAAAGCTTTGACAAGGTGTTTGTCCCAATAGGTATAGTAGCCAAGGAGTTGGGTGTTGAGCAGTATGTGCTTCGTTTTTGGGAAAGCAAGTTTTCACAAATAAGCCCTATAAAAAGGAGAGGGAGACGCTTGTATGGCAGAAATGATATTGAGATCATAAAGAAAATAAAGCATATGCTATATGATCTTGGGTACACGATTAAGGGCGCACAGGCAGAGCTGAAAAAGCAGCACAGTGTTTCGAAGGTTGTGAAAACAAACTATATAGCACTTACTAAGTTGCTTGAGAATATGTTGGCTATGCGAGAAATGCTTACAAAAAAATTGAACGGAATGTAGCGCAGCCTGGTTAGCGCGTCAGTCTGGGGGACTGGAGGTC
This sequence comes from Anaplasma phagocytophilum, assembly GCF_023476575.1. Classification (GTDB taxonomy): domain Bacteria; phylum Pseudomonadota; class Alphaproteobacteria; order Rickettsiales; family Anaplasmataceae; genus Anaplasma; species Anaplasma phagocytophilum_A. The sequence goes on from NZ_JAHLEX010000022.1 coordinate 13,507, forward strand.
ATGGGTTCGAATCCCGTCATTCCGACCATTTTAGTTTACCACTTAAATAGTTTTTGTACTGTCGGCTACTATCCAGTTTTCTTACAGCGTAACTCTGTCGAGACCATTCATAAGAACTGCATATCACTAACTACGATACCTTAGAGCGCAATATCTATCCTGAACAGCCTCGTATCAAACTAACCATGATAAAGGTAGAAGAAACCGCCCTAATCTCAACAACCTCACCCCCTTCAATAGTTTTAGCAAGTATCCCAGCCACTATGGTTTTTTCTTCGGGGGTGAGTTCCTTGACCAGGTCTTTAGCTACCGCTGTGGCGTTGTCGTCAGGAGCGGCACTTGTCTTACCAGAGTTAGGCCAACCCTGTCCTATCTCTAATACAAACTGCCTAAAATCTGCCAAGGTACCGGGTCCTTTACCACTACCGCTACTGTGCCCTGTTCCACATGCATAGGAACCGTCCGATATATTGCTTCCCCCTCCATACTTGTTACTGCCGGAAGCCTTACAAACCTTGGTATCGATGATAGGGTGAGAGATTTCAACAGCCTTAGCAAAGTGAACAATGTCCTTACCTTATCTAATAAGAGAACCCTATACATAAACCAGATATGAAATCCTAGGATTACTAAACAAAACATACCTAGAGACTGCTTTTAGATATTCGGAGGAGCGTAGTTACTTAGTCTCCTCGCATATTAAACTCATTTGTAAACGAGAGACACTACATCATAAGCTAACTCCTTAGCTAGTAGATATACTGTATCAGCTTCATCTTCCTTACTACCACTATCTCTAATTCCCTTAGTCTTCCCCTTTGAATAATAAGATTTATTACGGGGGCTTATGGTACCCCTAGCGATTCGTAGAAGATTAGGATACTTGTCAATCCACACGTACAGTATTGAGGTTGCTATGAGATTCTATGCCCAACTCCCGCAGGGTGTAATTACCAAAATCTCAGAAAACA
>NZ_JAHLEX010000023.1 GCF_023476575.1 Anaplasma phagocytophilum
ATTCTCACTAACCTAACTTTCCACACATACGACTAGAATCTACGTTAGTTAGGAAGAATAAACCACAACCCAAAATAACTGGCTAAAGCCCTGATAGCAACCAACAAGAATGGTCTTCTTCAACAAACCTTTTGCTAACCATGAAAAGAAAAATCTAGGGAGACATCACAAGCCCCGTACAAACATGCTCTACGTAAGCCTTTACCCTAGCATTATAATAAACTACTAGAAGTTGTACTTTGTTTTTGCGTTTTAAAGTTGAAACATAAGCCCAACCATACTTACAATTCTTACTTCACTATGCCATATGCAGACATATTTGGTAATCACCAAAGTAATATCTCGCTTGACTTAAGCATAAACAAACACAATGATCTCTGGTTATTATAAAATCTTTGCCCTATGCCTAACTTCTTTTATGAAGAGTCATTCAGCCATGATTCCAACGCTGTTGTTGTTGGCGTTGATGAAGTTGGATATGGCTCAATAGCCGGCCCAGTGGTCGCTGCTGCTGTGTATATACCGGACCGCAATGTCGAGTGTATCCCAAATATAAAAGACTCTAAACTGCTTACCTCGAAAAAACGTGATGCTCTTTATAAGGAACTTATATCCCACACCGTATGTGGCATTGGCTTAGCAAGCATCGATGAGATAGAAGAGCACAACATACTAGTAGCATCACACATTGCAATGAGAAGAGCATTAGAAAACCTTAATCTGCAACGCATAGACCTTGTTTTAGTCGATGGCTCAAGGGAATTAAAGTCCCAATGGCCAGGCAAATCCATAATCAACGGGGATGAACTCAGCATATCAATCGCAGCTGCTTCCATAGTGGCAAAAGTTACACGAGATAACATGATGCGTGAATTACACGACCAATACCCAGAATACCACTGGAACAAGAACTGCGGTTATGGTACAGCAGCCCATATATTCGCTCTCAAACAGCACGGAGCTACCCCCTTCCATCGAAAAACATTTGCCCCTGTAAAAAAGTGTATAACCTCAACAAAAAACCAAGAAGAATAACTCTACTCTCTGTGCCACCCAAAACATCGCCACGCCAAGTGTCTCCCGTATACTAGACCCCCTGGGACAAAATACACCTATTGAGGACTATTAAAAACCTGCATAATACCTGATCACAATGAGAAAACTGGAAGAACCGTAACTTTCGCAAGAGAGGTCATATCTCAAATAAAATGTACACTGCTAAAAGCACAAGAACATGTACTCAAAAAACACCTCAGTAACCTGACTAGAGTAAGAAGCACACCGTGTTCTCTGAATGACTCCGAGATACTTACTTACAAAAATACTATACCCCCACAAAGACAGCATCTCTATAGCCCTTGTAATAGTGTAGCAGAATGCGACTACTAAAAAGACTTACCAACAAAAAACCGTGGCAATTATTCTAGTAATACTTAACAGAAGCACTTATTCTATCGTGAGGAAGTTGTACTCTGCTCTCTATATCACCCAAAACATCACCCACAACAAGTGTCCCTCGTACTAGAGTCCCATAGCAAAACACACCCATTACGGACTATTAAAAACCTACATAATACCTGATCACAACGAGAAAACTGGAAGAACCGTGACTTTTGTAGAGAAGTCATGTCTCAAATAAAATGTGCGCTGCTAATAAACTACAGAAGTATATGATCCAACATCTTAGTCACCCGATTAAGAGCACAAGAATATGCGGTGAAAACCAATCCTCGGAGTCTAAATGGCTTTTTATAATGGAAGAAAAATAGCTTTTACACTATACCACACCGATAGGTAGATACCTCCAAAATAACCCCAAGACTAAGCAAAAGGAAATAACGAATCCATCAAAAGACCGCCCTCTACAGACCTCATAAAATTGCAGCAGAGTACCTCACCACTGAGAACCCTACCACAATATCCTACGCAATTACCCTAATAATCCACAACGGAGCCGCTTATGCTACCATCAGGAGTTGGAGCTTGGGAATCTTCAATTATAGAGCTTCCCAAATCACCCATGATTCCTCGCAACTCACTATTGTAATATGTTGCATAGTCGCTCTGATCAAGCATAGCAAGCTTCTTGATCTTATTCATTATGAATCCCGTACCTGCTGGTATCAGACGACCAACAATCACATTTTCCTTCAACCCATATAAAGGATCTTCCTTTCCTGCAAAAGCCGCCTCAGTCAATACCTTAGTTGTCTCCTGGAATGACGCAGCAGATATGAAAGAGTTAGTATCCAGACTAGCCTTAGTGATCCCCTGCAATATAGGCACATAAGAAACTTCTTTCTTACCAGCTTCAGCAAGCTTCTTATTCAGCTTCATGACCTCTTCACGAGAGACATGCTCGCCTATCAGGTACATTGTATCACCCGGCTCAGTAATCTCTACCTTCTGCAACATCTGCCTGAGTATCACCTCTATGTGCTTGTTATCTATCTTAACACCCTGCAACCTATATACCTGCTGGATCTCAGATATCATGTAATTTGCCAACGCTTCAGTTCCCAACACCCTAAGGATATCGTGCTGATCAGGATCCCCGTCCATTAACAGATCACCCTTATGCACAAAATCACCCTCATTGACTATTGTGTGCTTACCCTTAGGAACTAGATATTCAACTACAGGCAAGCTCTTGTCCACAGGACGTATAAATATACGCCTCTTCGAACGGTAATAATCCTTACCGAACTCAACGTATCCATCAACGTCACTCACAATAGCATGCTCCTTAGGCTTACGTGCTTCAAAAAGCTCTATAACCCTAGGTAGACCACCAGTAATATCACGCGTCTTGATAGAGCCCCTAGGTATCCTCGTGATAACATCACCAGCATGTACCCTTTGTCCGTCCTGCACATTCAATACCGCACCTATCGGGACAAAATAACTCGCCTCCAAATCACTAGACAATGTCACCACAGCACCATTATCATCTAGCAATACAAGCCTAGGTCGCAGATTCGCACCTTGCAAATGCATCTTCCAATCTACAACCACCCTGTTAGAAATACCAGTTGATTCATCAAGTACCTCGTTTATAGAGACCCCATATATAAGGTCAACATACTTTATAGTACCTGTCTTCTCAGTGATAATAGGTATAGTATAAGGATCCCACTCAGCAATCTTCTCCATCATACTTACTGACTGCCCTTCGGTAGCATATAACTTAGCTCCATATGGCACACTATGCCGCATCTTCTCATTGCCCGCAGCATCTAGCAACACAACCTCACACGACCTACTCATAACTATCTGATTACCATACTTGTCAGTAACCACATTACTGTTAACCAGTTTAACAGTCGCATCCATCAAAGCTATCAGATTAGATACCTCAACACCACGCATAGCAGTACCACCAACGTGGAACGTTCTCATCGTCAGCTGCGTACCTGGCTCCCCGACAGACTGAGCAGCTATCACACCTACAGCCTCTCCTATGGACACCAAATCCCCAATCGCTAGATCTCTACCATAACATAGAGCACAAATACCTTGTTTAGACTCACAAGTTAGCGGTGACCGCACCCTCACTGCATCCAACCCCGCAACTCTTATCTTATCAAGCTTGCTTTCATCAATCAGCTCGCCCGAGGTGAATAACTTCTCTCCTGTAACAGGATTATAGGTGTCTACAGCAGCGACCCTTCCTAATACCACACTATCCAGCGTTGCCACTACAACACCACCCTCTATGACCGCTCTCGCAACAACACCCCCGCTGGTGCCGCAATCATGTTCAACAACCGTGCAGTCCTGCGCTACATCCACAAGCCTACGAGTCAAATATCCGGAGTTAGCAGTCTTCAACGCCGTATCAGCAAGACCTTTACGAGCTCCGTGAGTAGAATTAAAATATTCAAATACACTCAACCCCTCCCTGAAATTCGAAATAATCGGAGTCTCAATAATCTCACCTGACGGCTTAGCCATCAAACCTCTCATACCAGCAAGCTGCTTCATCTGAGACGCAGAACCTCTAGCCCCAGAATTCGCCATCATGTAAATCGAGTTATATTTCCCTTTCTCATCACATAAAGATATAGCCTTCATCATGTCCCTAGCGATCAAATCGGTACACTTAGACCACTCATCAACCACTTTGTTATAGCGCTCACTCTTGGTTATCAAACCATCCTGATACTGTATAGAGAATTCCCTTATCTTTTCGCTAGCATCTTCAACGTGCGCAGCCTTGGTATCAGGAATAATCATATCCTTACAACCAAAAGAAATACCTGATTGCGAAGCATACTTGAATCCCAAATACATCAGCTTGTCAGAAAACTCAACCGTCTCTCTCTGACCACAACTCCTATATACAAGGTCCACAATGGACGTAATCTCCTTAACCGTAAGCACTTGATTTATCAGATCAAAAGTCAAATCCTTATGCTGCGGAAATATCTGCCACAATATCAACCTACCAGGCGTAGTCTCAACTATCTCGCTAAATACAGTACCATCCGCTACGCTCTTCTGCATTCTGTACTTTATCCTTGAGCACGTATGCACAATTCCCTCATGCAACGCGTACTCCACGTGGCTAAACTCTGCAAAAGTCTGCACTTCACGCACTTCAGGATCTTCTTCTAACAACGTTAGGTAGTATATTCCAAGAACGATGTCCTTGGACGGAACTATAATCGGCCTACCGTTAGAAGGACTCAAGATGTTATTCGTAGACATCATCAATACACGCGCCTCAAGCTGCGCCTCTTGAGACAATGGCACGTGCACCGCCATTTGATCACCATCAAAATCGGCATTAAACGCACTACATACCAACGGATGCAACTGTATTGCCTTACCCTCTATCAATACAGGATCGAACGCCTGAAGCCCCAACCTATGCAGTGTAGGAGCCCTGTTCAGGAGAATAGGATGCTCTTTAATCACTTCATCCAAAACATCCCAAACATCAGGCTTCTCACTTTGGATCATCTTGTTAGCCAACTTTACAGTCGGAGCAATACCGTACATCTTCAACTTAGAACAAATGAACGGCTTAAACAGCTCAAGAGCCATCTTCTTGGGAAGACCACACTGATGCAGCTTCAAACTAGGGCCAACAACTATTACTGACCTACCAGAATAGTCCACCCTTTTACCAAGCAAGTTCTGCCTAAACCTACCCTGCTTACCCTTTAGCATGTCACTAAGAGACTTCTTATAGCCCATGCTTCCAACTCTATTAGAAACATAACTACGTCTACTACTGTCAAACAGAGCATCCACCGCTTCTTGCAGCATCCTCTTTTCATTGCGTATCATGATTGCAGGAGGATTCAGCTTAAGCAGCTTTTCCAACCTGTTATTACGATTTATTATCGTCCTATAATGGTGATTTAAATCAGATACCGCAGGTCTACCATTTTCCAGTGATACCAATGGTCTCAAATCTGGTGGAAGAACAGGAATCACAGTCAAGATCATCCACTCCGGCCTATTACCAGACTTAATAAAATTCTCGACAAGCCTGAGCCTCTTAACAACCTTCTTACGCTTCATTTCTGAAGAAGTTGACTCTAGCTCGTTCCTCAAAGTAGCCCTAATAGCCTCCAAATCAAGACGAGTCAGCAACTCCTTTATAGCTTCGACACCGGTAAGCGCAAAAAATCCATCCTCACCGTAGGCGTCCCGCGCCTGATTATAAACTACCTCACTGATCACCTCCCCCCTAGCAAAAGGAGTAGCTACCGGATCAATTACTACAAAATCTCCGCTATAAAGTATATTTTCTATAGCCTTTAAAGGCATATCCAGCAAAGCACCTATACGTGACGGCAGGGATTTAAGAAACCAAATATGAGCGACAGGTGAGACCAACTCTATGTGTCCCATTCTCTCTCTTCTAACTTTAGAAGAAGTTACCTCCACTCCGCATTTCTCACAAACAATGCCCCTGTAGCGCTTTTTCCTATACTTACCACAAAGACACTCGTCATCATTAACCGGACCAAAGATCTTAGGACAGAATAGCCCCCCCTTCTCCACCTTAAAGGTACGATAGTTAGTAGTAGAGATATCCTTGATTTCACCATAGGACATAGCCCTTATACTTTCTGGACTAGCTATGGATATGCAAATCTTATCGAACGACTGTGCTATACTGGTATAGCCATACAAATCCAACGTCTTCATAATTGTAAATCCCTACTCCACCTTGCTACTAGTAAACTCTTTATCCTGCTTTAGAACAACATCAAGGCACAGTGAGCGTAACTCCTTGACCATGACATTAAACGACTCAGGAATACCACACTCGAAGTTGCTATCCCCCTTAATTATGGATTCATAGATTCTTACCCTACCTACGATATCGTCAGATTTGACAGTTAGCATTTCCTGCAAAGTATAAGCGGCACCATAGGCCTGCAATGCCCAACATTCCATTTCCCCAAATCTCTGCCCACCAAAGTGCGACTTTCCCCCAAGAGGTTGCTGAGTAACCAGACCATACGGACCAACAGACCTAGCATGTATCTTGTCATCCACCAAGTGATGGAGCTTTAACATGTAAATGTATCCAACCGTTACCTTGCGATCAAACTTCTGTCCTGAACGCCCATCATAAAGATCCACTTGCCCAGACGGATCAACATCTGCTAACTCCAAAAGCCGAGAAATCTGCGCATCCTTCGGACCCTCAAACACCGGAGCAGCCATAGGAACACCTCTTCTGAGCCTATTAGCAAATTTAAGCAAAGCCTCATCCGACATAGAAGCTACATCTTCCTTGAGTTTTTGCCCTTCATATACTTCGCTCAAAAAGCTGCGAATACGTTCAACTACAGGCTCTCCTTCCCCTGAATCAAGTATTCTACCTACCTTATGACCCAAATTCACCGCAGCCCAACCCAAGTGAGTTTCAAGGATCTGCCCTATATTCATACGCGAAGGTACACCCAAAGAATTCAAGATTATATCCACAGGCGTACCATCCTCTAGATGCGGCATATCCTCAACAGGGACTATTCTCGAAATAACCCCCTTGTTACCATGCCGACCAGCCATCTTATCGCCTGGCTGCAAATTATGCTTAACAGCCACAAAGACCTTTACAATAGTCAGAACACCCTGCGGCAAATCATAGCCGTAATTGAGCTTATCTATCTTTTGATCAAATTTACTATGGGCTTCAGTAACCAACTCATCAAATTTGCTCTTCATATCAGCAACTTTGGCAGATATCTCAGGATTCGATAGACCCATTTCCCACAATACTTCCAAAGACTTCGTAGCCACAAGACTCCCTACATCAGCATGACCATTCAAGGACAAATCAGCACTACAAAGCAACTTCTTCAGCTCATCATAGAAGTACTCACTGACAACATCTATTTCATAATCACGCTCTTTCCTGAAGCTATTTACCTCACTTTGCTTGATAAGCAAAGATCTATCATTCTCCTCAACGCCCCTTCTAACAAACACATGAACGTCTATAACCGTCCCCTCAACATCTGGCGGCAAATATAAAGAAGAATCAACGCAATCAAATACCTTCTCACCGAAAATCGTCACCAACAGCTTCGTCTCAGGCGGTAATGAAACCGGCGGCCTTGGGGTAACTTTACCCACCAAAACACTACCAGCAGAAACTTCAGCCCCGATATTTACAATCCCAACATCATCCAAATGACTGAGACTTTCCTCATTCACATCCGGCACTGAACGCATGATCTTCTCGGGACCAAGCGGAGTATCTCGTACAACACACTCAAACTCTTCTATATGAATAGAAGTGAATACGTCCCTCTTCACAACATCGCTGGATATTACTATAGAGTCCTCAAAGTTGTAACCCTGCCATGACATAAAGGCAACAAGGACATTTTTACCCAACGCCAACTCACCACGATCTATAGCGGCACCATCGGCAATAACATCATTAGTCCTAACGTAATCCCCTATCTTAACTATAGGCCTCTGATTGATACACGTATTATGATTTGAACGCTGAAACTTCCTTAGCTTATATATATCAACACCAAGATACTCGTCCTTATTCTTATCAAAAGCCCTGATTACGATATAAGACCCATCAACCCTATGTACTATACCATCACGCTTAGCCAATACAACAGCCCCAGAACCCGCTGCAACAACTGACTCCATACCAGTACCCACCAAAGGCGCTTCAGCCTTTAGTAATGGAACCGCCTGACGCTGCATGTTCGAACCCATAAGCGCACGGTTCGCGTCATTGTTTTCCAAAAACGGAATCAGCGACGCCGCGACAGAAACTATCTGTTTTGGAGATACATCAATGTAATTCACATCTTCACGCTTCACCATCACGAAGTTACCGCCATGGCGACAATACAGCATATCATCTACAAAACGGTTATTCTCATCGAGTGCAGCACCTGCATCAGCTATATAATAATCACTCTCCTGTGTTGCCAAAAGATACTCTACAGAATCAGTGACCACCCCATCAATAACCTTCCTGTATGGGCTCTCAATAAAGCCATACTTGTTTATCTTAGCATATATAGCGAGGCTACTAATAAGACCAATATTCTGCCCTTCCGGAGTCTCAATCGGACATATCCTACCATAGTGCGTTGGGTGAACATCTCGCACTTCAAAACCAGCCCTTTCTCTTGTTAAACCCCCAGGACCCAACGCCGATAACCTACGCTTATGCGTAACCTCTGAGAGAGGATTAGTCTGATCCATAAACTGCGAAAGTTGCGAAGAACTGAAAAAGTCTTTCAAGACCGTAGCCAAGATCTTAGGATTAACAAAGTCACACGGCACAGCATTATCAAAGTTAACCGAGGACATGTAGTCCATAATCATCCTTTCGAGCCGTAATATACCAACCCGGAACTGATTCTCTATGAACTCCCCCACAGACCTTACCCGCCTATTACCAAGATGATCTATATCATCAACGACACCATCACCATCACGCAATAAAACCAACTTCTTTATTACATGCACTATGTCATCCTTGGTAAGGACAGTGAGATTCTCATCTATATCTAAGCGCAAATTACTGTTCAGCTTAATTCTTCCAACAACTGATAAATCATATCTGTCCGGCTCAAAAAAGAGCCCTTTAAAGAAAGACCTTACAGCTTCTAAATTTGGAGATTCTCCAGAACGCAACACCCTATATATCTCAAACAGCGCATCCTCTTGCGTTATATGCCTGTCCAAAAATAAAGTATTCAGAATATAAGGACCAACTGTTAAAAAGTCTATGTTCAAAAACGCTATCTCGCTGATATTAAACAATTCTAATTTTACAATGTGCTCCGAAGCTATCGCCTCACCCGCAGAAACAATCACAGCACCACTAGCAGGATCTACCAAGTCAGTTGCCACGAATAACCCAGAAATACCCGCAAAAGGTACTAAATACTCCCTTAAGCCATCAGCATATAACTTTTTAGCAATTCTAAGAGTAATCCTAGTATTCGCCTTAATCAGCACATTACCATCTACGTCCATAAGATCGTAAGACAGCCTCACACCCTTAAAGCGATCCACTACAAAGGGCACTTTCCAACCCTTATCACTTTTTACGTAAAGAACTTTGTCATAAAATGTGTCTAGGATGTCATTGTTAGACATCCCAAGCGCTTTCAATAAGTAGGTGACTGGAAGTTTACGCTTTTTATCTATTCGGAAATAAATGATGTCCTTGATGTCAAATTCAAAATCAAGCCACGACCCCCGGTAAGGAATGATACGCGCAGAATAAATTAGCTTCCCAGAACTGTACGTCTTCCCCTTATCGCTGTCAAAAAAGACACCAGGAGACCGATGCATCTGGGAAACAATAACCCTCTCTATACCATTGATGATGAAGGTTCCGTATGATGTCATCATCGGCAGATCACCAATAGACACCTCTTGCTCCTTCATGTACTTAACACTCCTCTCAAGAGTGCCCTCATCTACGACGTACTTAACTTCCTTAAATGAAACCTCCTGCACCTTCCACACAACAAAACGAAGAGTTATGCGCATCGGTACAGAAAACGTTATCCCCCGTTTTATACACTCGTATTCATCATATTGAGGCTCCCCAATATTACAACTCACGAACTCAAGCACAGCCCTCCCCAAAGGATCTCGTATGGGAAACATCGACTGGAATATGCTTTGTATACCGCCACTACTACCCTCATCAATCCCTATGAAGGCATCATAAGAATCTCTCTGTATTCTTATCAAATCACTCAAAGAATCGCGAATGTCTATAGACCTCGCGTAAGAAAGCCTAGGAACAGCATCAAAATCATTCAGCACATACCCGGGACCAGAACTACCCGCAGAAGACATCAATTCCCTCAAAAACCATTACAACAAAAATACCCGAGATTACTTCAAACTTACCTGAGCCCCGGCATCTTCAAGCTTCTTCTTAACTTCCTCAGCTTCAGCCTTCTTGTACTTCTTACCCTCAATTAATTCTCTTGAACCTTCCTGCTCAACAAAGTCCTTAGCCTCCTTCAAACCAAGACTTGTACATTCTCTAACAGCCTTAATAACAGCGATCTTCTTATCAGCCGCATAGCCATCAAACATAACAACGAATTCTGTCTTTTCAGCTTCAGCAGCCCCACCAGCACCTTGAGAAGCGCTTCCAGCCGCAGAAACAGAAGCCATAAGTCCACCCTTAGGGAACCCTAGCTTCTCCTCTATCTTCTCTACTAACGCTGCAGCACTACACAGATCAAGAGCACAAATCTTCTCGACCAAATCATCTAAATCAACACTACTCATAACAAACTCCCTAAACCCTACCTCTTATCAATAACCCTCTACAGGAGGCCTGCACACAACTGGTAGCACCACAACAGACACTAAGCTCAATACGCCAAAAAACAACGAAAAGCCTAAGTAACTCCAATAAAAACCACTACCCTAAGTACAAATAAGACAACTCACTCATTGCCTCCTATGGCTTTCAAACAATTAGCCAACCGCATAGGAATACCGTAAGCGATAAGCCCCACAATACGCATACGCAATTCTTCCAAAGATGGCAATGTAGCAAAAAAGACCACCTGCTCCGAAGACAGAACTTTTCCCCCATCATACGCACAAATCACCGATACCTTACCAGCCTTAGTTTTTGTAAACGCATATAGAGTTTTTGAAAGCGTAATCACATCATCGGAATACACCACAAATACTGAACCTTTGAATTTGTCGCGCAATTCCTCTTTACCAGTCCCCTCAAGCGCAATGCAAGCTATACTATTTTTCACCACAGACAACCCACATCCTGAAGCCTTTACTTCCTTCCGCAATGCTACAAAGTCTCCAGCAGTCATCGACCCAAAGTTAGCCAGAACAAAACTCCCATATTTCGCGAATAACCCGCTAAGATTCTCTAAATGCCTTTCTTTATCTACCCGCTTCACCGTAAACCTCTAATTCTACCCTGCGCACGAATCAACCCAATCCAGTTATTCTAAAAGACTTACCCATGGTAGAATTCAGGAACACAGCCTTAAAGAAAGCACCCTTAACCGTAGCAGGCTTCAGACCTTGCACAGCCGAAACCACAGCCCGAAGATTCTCCATCAAGTCCTCACGAGAAAATCCCACATCCCCAATCTTCACGTGAACAATACCATATTTATCAGATCTAAACCTCACCTGACCAGATTTCACGATACCAACCATCTTAGCAACATCAAAGGTAACCGTGCCGAACTTCGGGTTAGGCATCAATCCCCTAGGACCCAAAATTTTAGCGATAGCAGAAACCTGTGACATAAAATCCGGGGTAGCAATACACCAGTCGAAATCAAGTTTGCGCCCCTTCTTTACCTCCTCTATTAAGTCAGAGTCTCCAACGACATCAGCACCCGCATCCTTAGCCTGCTTAGCATATTCACCCTTAGCTAAAACAGCCACTTTAACTTCTCTACCTAGCCCCTTAGGCAGTATAGCAACTCCCCTTATCGAGTCACCAGACCTTGAATCACCGGTAGAAAGCTTTATCGCCACATCCACCGATTCCTTAAAACGAGCAGCCGTAGACTTCAAAAGCTGATCAATACCTTCTTCCGGAGTATAGACACTATTCTTATCCAACATAAAACGCAAACCTCCTATCTTCCCTCTACAGTAATGCCCATGGACTTTGCTGTGCCGATGACCATCTTCACCGCAGCCTCAATATCGTCAGCATTCATGTCTGCAATTTTACGTTCGGCAATTTTGACCACTTCTTCCATCTTTATACTAGCGCAGCTCTCCTTACCCGGCGCAGAAGACCCCTTTGTTAAACCAGCTGCCTTCCTCAATAAGAACGACACCGGCGAATCATTTATAGTAAAACTATACGTTTTATCTACATAAACCGATATCCTAGCAGTAACCAAATCACCTATCTCATATGGCGTACCCTGGGCGCTAGTAGCTTCATTAAACTCCCTACAAAACTGCGGCATAGGAATCCCCCTAGGACCCAATACAGAAGCCACTTTGGGACCAGGCGCAGCTCTACCCGCCTCCATAACCAGGTTTATCCTCGAAAGTAACGCAGCACTACTCATAAAACTATTCCCCTACCTTCTGTATACTACTAAACTTGAACTCTATTTTAGTTAACCGTCCAAAAATCATCACGCTAATACCAGCAACTTTCTTCTCTTCATTGACGTACTCAATTTTACCATTGAAATCCTGGAACAAGCCATCATTAATAACTACCTCATCCCCAACTTCAAAGCCGCAAATGTTATCACCTGCATCACTAGCAACACCCTGACACATACGACTGCGCATAGCATCCATCTCAGCCAGCGGGATCACTTTAGGCACACCAAAGTCATCAAGGAGAAAATTGGACACCTTAGGAATCTTACGCACAAAATTCACGGAATCGTCACACAGTTTCATATACAAAAACACGTATCCCGGCGACAATTTCTTCTTTATCTGCACCTTTTTGTTGTACTTGATCTTAGTGACCTCTTCGTAGGGAATAAAAACCTCACGAAACATGTCCGACATTCCCAACTGCATAGACCTCTCAAGTATCATCTGCGATATCTTTTCCTCATTTCCTGAGGAAACTTGGATTATGTACCACTCGTGACCAACAGCATCATGCTTCATAAATAACCCCAAGCATCACCTTAACAAGCCTCAAGAATACAAAATCCACACAACTAAACAAGACAGACGAAAGCGCCACAGTCAGAATAACAACCAACAGGAACACCAAAACCTCCCTTCGGGAAGCCCACGAAACCTGACATGTCTCCTGCTTAACATCCAACAAAAATTTAGCAAAACTGCCTATCATAGCAACCACCTACGAAATTATGGCAGGAGTGACAGGAGTCGAACCCATACTCTCAGTTTTGGAGACTGATGTTCTACCATTGAACTACACTCCTAGCTTATAACTCCAGATACAAAAACTACTCCAAAATCTCAGTAATAATACCTGAGCCAACAGTCCTTCCACCTTCTCTCACAGCAAACCTAAGCCCCTTATCTATTGCAACAGGCTTATCCAATGTTACCTCTATACTTAGATTATCA
>NZ_JAHLEX010000024.1:0-9182 GCF_023476575.1 Anaplasma phagocytophilum
TATCAGCTTTCTCCTGAAATCTCCGCTTTTGCTGGGGGCTTCTACCATCGTGTTGTTGGAGATGGTGTCTATGATGATCTTCCTGCTCAACGTCTTGTAGATGATACTAGTCCTGCTGGCCGTACTAAGGATACTGCTATTGCCAACTTCTCCATGGCTTATGTTGGTGGGGAATTTGGTGTTAGGTTTGCTTTTTAAGGTGGTTTGTTGGATGTTGGGTACCTTACGCTATTTAGACTCTAGCACGAAACTTTCTCTATCAAATGAAGAGGTAATTTTTAATACTAAACCAGCTATATAACCATAATTACCAAATTACTAAAACCCATTTACAGCTGTAATCACGTCAGAAAACCCCACAGCTGCATCTTAAAAAGCTGCACTGCACTAAGAACGATGCTAGCAGCCTGGTGCAGTGAACAGAGTACAAAACACTTCTTCGTATTATGTATACACTAGCGTAGGCCTGCTTCTGAGAAACACGAAGATTCCTACTTTCTGGATGTCTGCTTTCATTCTTTCTTTATTTACAACTCAATGCCTTTCATGCAGTCAACACTTGATCTTGCATCTGCGGGCTTTAACTAGGTGTCTTAACACAAGCTTCAATATTGCAAACTAGCAAGCATTTATAGTCCTCCTGGTGATAGTGAAACTCGGCGCTGAGGTTTTTTTTTCGGGGGCTGTTTTTTAGTAGAATAATTACCCCAACGTTCGCATGTTATCATCACTGCCCCGTTTTCTCCTACTCCAGGTATCGCTGCAACGGTCAGTTGTCCTTTTTCATCGCTTTTCCAACACCCACCCATACCGGGAATAAAAGCGTTCTTGCTCTTTTCCTGAGATGTACTACGCTTTTCTTTCCAAGTACAAAGTCGTCTAGGAAGACTACGACCTTCCACGTAATTCTTGTTCCCTAGTAGACCCTTAAGAAACGCATCATCTCTAGCGACACTTTGTGTAGGCAGATTCATCTCGAATGAGAATTTTGTAAACATAGCGTTATTGTTCTCCAGCAAACCATCGCCTCCATCGTCATTAGCTAACACATCCCCCGTTATTGTCCTATAATAAACAATTAAATCCTTTGCTATCTCGTACTGTGGCTCACCAATTACACTGCTTCCCCCTCCAACAACTCTTGCTACTTCATAGCAGGAGTGAGAACTTCCTCTCTTAGCAGAATCTGCAGCTCCCATTGATGTTATTGCCTGCTCTACATGTGGCCAGATGTCAGCACCGGATTGCCCTGTGTTAGTGCGGTTATCATCTTTACACAGCTTTAGAACTGTATCACCCCCTTTAGAAACTGCCCTATCATCGCTGGGCTGCCCTCCTTCACCTATTTCCATAATTAATGAGTGATGCGGCGCTTTATTTATGGATTCCACTGCAGAACTCCACCACGGGTCTTCAGCACCCTTCTGGGATTGTGAATTTTCCGTACTAGTTTTAGCTTGAGATTTCAACTTCTCAAAATCTAGCACTAGCATTGCATACTGGCCCGGACGTCCAGAACGCTTTTTACCTAACACAGTTTTAGACGCCGCTTCACCTCCTGCCCACATTTCGATCTTGTACAGAGTACACTTATCCTCTCGCTTCTTGTCATCATGCACATTAGAATCCGTAACCATAGGAACAGGATATCGATATGTTGACCTCACTTGCTCATAAGAGACTGCTTTATCGCTCCCTACCGTTACCCTACTCTTCCAAACGCAACATTCACTACTACTCAAGGCTGTTTTCTTCTTTACTTCTTCCTCAATTTTTTTCAACGCAGCCAGCATTTCTTTTCGCTTTTTCTCATCTGATTGTTTCAACCCAAGTTCCTGCACGAAAGCTTCAATGGAAATATCCTGTCTTCCAGATGTAACATGCTGCACTACTTTCTCAACCAAAGATACATCTACTTTTTCCTGCGCTGTTTGCTCAATATGGAAATTCACATTATTGTACGTAGGCCTAAACCAAGTTTTACTGAAGTTATCAATGCAAAAGCCTTGCTCGTATATACTCAGGGGTACCAGTGAGAGACTTGCAACATCCCCTACACCAGAAAGAAACGGCTTATAGTTGTCCGTTCTCACATACTCGTACTCACAACCCACAATTTTCTTACCTGGAGCATAGTATTCCTCAACGTAATTGCCGCATCCTTTACTATCATAGCCTTCTATAAATCCCCCACCTTCATAGTAATACACCACAGCTTCTGCATTCGTGCAGGGATGCTCACTGTTATCCATAACACTATTCTGCAAATAATCTCGTGGTAGTTTAAACCTATTACCAGAAACCTTAGACTCATCTAAAACCTTTTGCCCTATGCTATGTAGGGGAATAGAGTACTTGTCATCACACCTCACGCGTTTAGTTATGCTCCCTATACTCACCTCTGCATAACGCCGTAACGTCTTAGGCTTTTTTCTGACCCTAACACGAGATGCTGCAGGATGTAGCTTACTCGCAATTTTTGATTCACATTCCTCCTTACTGCAATCTACAACCCGTAAAACTTCATATTCTTTGTTATCACTCTCAGCCACTATATGGCATAATACCATTCCACCCCTTTTAAAATCATGCCACGAGGACCTATCTTCACCGTATTCTTTAATTGCAGCAGATAGGCTATTTGTCGTAATAAGCCGTTCAACTCTTTGAGTAGCATATTCACACGCTGAGGTTTTTGAAACACCATCAGTTTCATTCGTTTTCCTCCTATGCTGCATAGCAAATCTACACAACTTTACTGGATCGGATAACCACACGCCCTTTTTTAGCCACATCTTCTGTAACTCTGAAGCGTACTTATATGCCAATATAGAATAGCCATCAAACTTTACTATACCCTTATTATCCTCTGCACCCTTGCCACGTATCCTTTCGAGGATACAATCACCACCATTTTGTACATTAGCATATTCCATATCCATAGGCATTTTAAGTAGCGCAAGCGAATCGGGCAGACACTCTTCCTTTTCATCATGATCATCTCCATAACCCATTGTGATGCATTGTTTCAGTACTTTAGAACTTAGCCCCATCTTGAGAATCTCTAGATCTAGAAGCAGTGTTTTCCGATTTTTTATGTCACCGTTAAGCGCGTACATCCTAGGAGCTTGCAACTCAGGTATAGGAAAACACTGTACCTTCTTTTGTACCGCAGCAGTGGAAGAACCTTTTTCCTCATGATAATTAATGCATACCTTATCATTTCTTCTAACAGCATAGTATCTGAAGCTTTGTATGCCTTCTTTTATCTTAGCTGATGAGAGGATCCCACCTGAACTCAAAGTCTTATTAATATTTTTTGGTGCAGATAATAGCCTGCATCTTGTGTCCCCTGTCTTAGTAGTAGTACATCCATGAGGGATCAATCCACGTGTACTGTACGTTTGCACTTGTGGAAACAGATATTTTCTCTTCTGCAGCTTATCCCCGATGTATATATTCGCTACAACACCAGGTTTGCCATAACTCTGATACATAAACGACATGGGGCTAAACGTAACACTCGCAATCCTGCCTGAGCGTCCTACCAATGCTCTGGGGAGCTCCGCTATGGAACGACGTAAAGGTTTTGTAAAGCATTCAAGATGCGTAGTACATTTTCTTGCAAATCCTAGAGGATCCCACGGAAGATAACACGCAAATACTTGGCATGAACATATCCTTTCGACATTATCACTGCTCTTTTCGGTATATACCATAACATTTGTAGGAAAGACGTACCGACAATCTCCGGGAGCCATATCGACGCAACTTCCGCACTGAGGTGAAGCTCCGCATACTCGTAGTTTCAGTCGATCCTCCTCTTCCAACAAGTGCGAAGTCTCAAGCATAGGCTGTGTACTTGCTCCCTGATAAGCGGCTTTACAGTCACTTGCAGAACTGCTTGCAGTGATCCCAAAATACAATGTAAGTACAACTGCTGCATTGAGATACACAAACCCACGCGACATGATAACCCATACAAATGCACTCTGCACGGTACATCAGCATCATTAAAAATTCGCTAATAGGTAACTATCCACACGAGAGAATACTTATATTACGTCAACAATAAAGTTGTATCATGCGTAACAACTGCTTCGGATGTAATGTAGAATATAGCAAATCACTATCTTCAGATTTGAGTGAAACACTTCGATTATGCCATAAGCTTAATTGTCTAAGAGACTTAGCATTAGAATACCAGCAAAACAGCGATAATGACGTCTCATTTGCACACACTTAATACATTAA
The DNA here is from genome assembly GCF_023476575.1 of Anaplasma phagocytophilum. Taxonomy (GTDB): domain Bacteria; phylum Pseudomonadota; class Alphaproteobacteria; order Rickettsiales; family Anaplasmataceae; genus Anaplasma; species Anaplasma phagocytophilum_A. The sequence continues at coordinate 4,255 of NZ_JAHLEX010000024.1, forward strand.
TTCTCGCCTCCTTCAATAGTCTTAGCAAGTAACCCAGCTACTATGGTTTTTTCTTCAGGGGTGAGTTCCTTTACTAGGTCTTTCGCTACAGCTGTGGCGTTGTCGTTAGCTACTGGAGTGGGTTTTTTACCATCTTTCGCAGTCGACGTAGGCCAATTCCTACTTCCGTCTCCTAGAGTCTCACGGACAAAGTCCCTCAAAAACTGCGGCTCTGTACCACCACTAGTATTCCCTTCGCCAGCACAAAGTGCAGTTGCACTACCCGTGCCTATATCAGATTTTGCAGCATACTTTCCATAATCGCCGGATGTTCCGCTCTTAGGCTTCGTCCTACACACTTTCCCATCGATGATGGGATGAGAGATTTCAACAGCCTTAGCAAAGTGAACAATGTCCTTACCTTATCTAATAAGAGCACCCTATACATAAACCAGATATGAAATCCAAAGATTACGAGACAAAACATACCTAGAGACTGCTTTTAGATATTCGGAGGAGCGTAGTTACTCAGTCTCCTCGCATATTAAACTCATTTGTAAACGAGAGACACTACATCATAAGCTAACTCCTTAGCTAGTAGATATACTGTATATGCTTCATCTTCCTTGCTTTAATATTAAGGCTACGAAACGGAGCAGCTATAAACACCGCAAAGCCAATAAACTGCCTACGCCTTACAGCACTATCACTAACTTACTGAGCCGCATCACATTTATCATGAAAAGCCTCTATCCAATCCTTGCCTTTCTCCGCAATAGCCTCATACATCATCCTTATGCTTGTCCTATTCGCTGTTAGAATACGGCTCTCTCGTGTTGGCAATTTCAAAGATAATACAACCGATGCATTCCCTTGCTTTAAAAAGAAATGCCCTTCAGCCTGTGAAATCTGCAACATAACGTCCTGCTCCTCTTGTGTAAGGCCGAACATACGCCCATGCTGTTTGCTCCCCATCATAAAGTTGGGCATAAATATTCTTGTGTCAGCATGCTTACTTAGGTACTTAATGATCCTGCTAGAAGATATCGCTTTAATATTTTCAGAAGCGAAAACGACCACAACATTAAGCTCACTAAGACCGTTTACCCAATTATCAAACTCACTCTCCGTTTCGAACACAAAGTCAAGAAGCCAGGCTTCGTACATCACCAAAATCAACGGCTTGCCGTCAAGATGATTTTCCATACTACGTACTATATAGTATAGCACCACTGATAGACATTCCGTCTTACTGACAAGCATAGCCGCGTTGATACCCAGAAACTCGGCATTCCACTGTATGTTAGCAGAATCCGTCAGTAAATGCGCAAACCTTCCGTTGCCAAACCAAATGTTTACGCCTCCACCCAAAACTTTAACGCACTTACCAATTCTCTCTTTAGTGCGCTCTTCCAGCGGAATCGCAAAGATCTCATCCACGACCCCCAATACTGCCTGCCTCACCACATCACAAGTATCAGCTGCGGGCCTGACCATCCTGTACAACACTCCCGCAGCTATATCACGATTTACTGCTGTATCTTCAACATTGAATGGATTAAACGTCGCACTAACATGCTCTGGCCTATCATCTATCCGGTGATAGCTACCTCCAATCGCATTCGCGTATATTACCGACTTTCCACTATAGTCAAAAACAACAGACCTGATCTGCAATCTTCTTGCCTCAGAAAGTAAGAAATTGGAGAGCGTGGTCATAGACGAGTCATGCGGTCCTAAACACACCGTATGCCCTTTACCTGTGCACTGAAAATTAAAGAAGTACGGCAACCCACGACTAGAGAAAAACACAGTAATCGAATCAGGCCACTTAGTATTGCTAGCGGAAAAAGATAGATAACTATGCAAAACAACAAAAGTACATGCCTTCTGCATCAACGCAGCTTTCATGTAAATAACATACCGAAAATTCCCAGGCATCAACGCCCAAAAGCTGTCCTCCATAGCTAGGTCCAACCTCACTGCCAGCGCCCCTATCGTAGAAAACGCCGAAACCATTCCGTTGATTCCACTCCTTAACGACTGCAGCCCATCTGCTATTACAACGCAATTTACCTGTCTTTCACAGCAGTCGCCATACGCACTGTCTTCAAGCTGCATAATGGTAGGTAAATGCCCTAGCTTTGCCAAATCTTCATCTCCACTAATCTCAAGCAATGCTGCCTGCCTACCATATAGCTTCTTGAGCTCCCTACCCTCTGTAAACTTTATTATTTCAACAATTATAAACTCACATCCCTGCTGCAAACATGCGTCCACTGCATCTAAACTCTCACTAACATGAACCTTGACCCCTAGAATTGCACCATACTTAACTTTCTCGTTGTCTATCACTTTAAAAGCGTTAAAGCCCATGTGCAGGTCACAACCTGCGGAAACAGTATGCGCGTTATCACATGTCTCCAGATAACACTCCCTGTGCCTGAATGTTACTAGATAGCTAAGAAACTCCAGTAACTCCGACCTCCATCGTCCGTCTCCACAATCTATAAGTCCAAGCTTCTTAGTGGAAAAATCCGATAAATCCCCCATTATCTTATCTGTCACTGTTGTCAGGTACGATGCACGCTTCGCCAAGTAACTCTTATGCTTGTTCATCACTCGGTTAAACAACAATGCATTTACCATACCATCTAGGCCTTCTGCTAGATGCTTCACTACCACAGCTACGTACACTTTATTTGCATAAGTCTCATACTTCTCATCAATGTAAGACTTATACACATCATGCAGAGTATCCGAAAAATCCCCAGTGCTTCTCCATTCTAGATCAAACTTCTTCTTCTCACGTACTGTGTACACCCAAAATGCAACATCAGGATCCTTAACACTGGAAATGCATTTTCTTATTCCATCTCTAAGAGACTGCACACCGTCAGCACACTCACTATCCACAACCTCTATGATCTGGACAAGCTCCCCACCCTTATTCAAAAGCGTGTTATCATCATAGTGGCAGGCCGGAGTAACATACTCCGCATAAGAGGACTTAGCCCTCTCAGTACCACCACTCTTTTCCGCTTCCACAAAGCGATTATCTCCTCTTTTAGACCTGAATCTAAAAACCAAATTATCCACAAAAGACACTGGCAAAGCCCCTGTAAAAATTCACGCAACTCCGCATAGACAGAAAGTACTAGTACATTCTCACACTTAACATTCTGTGAACTCAGAATACGGACTCGCGACGCGTATCACCAAGCAAAACATGATTACCTAAACAAAAAGCCACTGCTAGATATTCTTCCCAGCTAACACACGACAATCAAAGTCTTCTGCGCCTAGCTCTGAAATACCTCCAGCAAATTTAGATATCAGCTTTCCAGCACCAAAAAATATAGCAGTAAATACAACTAACATAACTATTGCCGGCCATGCCAATCGACCAAATACCGCCATAATACTGGAGCCTAGTATTACACCTGTCATTATGGGCAATCCCAACTTTTGCACAAAAACTACAACATTACATATCACCTTAGAAATCACTTCTCCATCCCCCGCAGCATGCGCGACAGGTGCAGCACTTACGGAAACAGCTGGTAATATTAAAAATATAAAAAAAATAATACTTATTACACAGCAACGTAATATATTCGTAAACATTTCAGAGACCTTTCTTAAAAATTTATTTACTCATCTTTATATAATAATCTACTTCGCTCATCTAATAAATTATGTTTCTTATATTTTTAACTATAAGGTCCTTGCACCGCACAGAATGCTTGCAAATTTGTCCGAAGATATGGAAAAAATAAGTTACTGCCTCTGTCTGTGCTTATAATCAACTTAGTTACGAACATAAATGAAAATTTTCATCCTGTTTTTGCAATTACTTCTCTATGAAAAATGCATTGCAGTACCCCTACCGCAGATACGATGAAGGACTTCTACCTGCGGGATGTTTTAGTGTTTCTATGAATTATGCTGAAATATGGCTAATTACTTGCCTTGTACGTTCTTGCAATCGAAGTTCTCCGCTTTTAGATCCCCAACTCCATTAGCAAACTTACTTATTATCTTACTTGATCCAAAGAATATTGCTGTGAAGACTATCAACATAGCTATAGCAGGCCATGCAAGACGTCCAAAGATTGCCATTACACTGGATCCTAAAATTACTCCCGTCATTATAGGTAGACCCAATTTCTGCACAAACATCACTACATTGCAGATTACCTTGGATGTATCTCCATTATGTTCATCCGCGGATGCAGCACCAGGCATAGCCATAGCAATACCTTGACTGCATAACAGCAGTAAGAGGAACATACCTGTTGTACTCTTGAAAAATCTTACAATTTTTGACATGGTTAACCTCTATTTATGATGAAACAGAGCCTGATTCTTCATCCTTCACTTTACTACAATCGAACTTATCTGCGTCCAATTCTCCAACTCCTTTGGCAAACTTACTTATTATCTTACTTGATCCAAAGAATATTGCTGTGAAGACTATCAACATAGCTATAGCAGGCCATGCAAGACGTCCAAAGATTGCCATTACACTGGATCCTAAAATTACTCCCGTCATTATAGGTAGACCCAATTTCTGCACAAACATCACTACATTGCAGATTACCTTGGATGTATCTCCATTATGTTCATCCGCGGATGCAGCACCAGGCATAGCCATAGCAATACCTTGACTGCATAACAGCAGTAAGAGGAACATACCTGTTGTACTCTTGAAAAATCTTACAATTTTTGACATGGTTAACCTCTATTTATGATGAAACAGAGCCTGATTCTTCATCCTTCACTTTACTACAATCGAACTTATCTGCGTCCAATTCTCCAACTCCTTTGGCAAACTTACTTATTATCTTACTTGATCCAAAGAATATTGCTGTGAAGACTATCAACATAGCTATAGCAGGCCATGCAAGACGTCCAAAGATTGCCATTACACTGGATCCTAAAATTAC
>NZ_JAHLEX010000024.1:9282-13038 GCF_023476575.1 Anaplasma phagocytophilum
CTCCTTTGGCAAACTTACTTATTATCTTACTTGATCCAAAGAATATTGCTGTGAAGACTATCAACATAGCTATAGCAGGCCATGCAAGACGTCCAAAGATTGCCATTACACTGGATCCTAAAATTACCCCCGTCATTATAGGTAGACCCAATTTCTGCGCAAACAACACTACATTACAGATTACCTTGGATGTCGCTCCGTCATGATTTGTCCCTGCTGCAGCACTAGCAACACCTTGACTGCACAACAATAGTAATAGAAACATACCTGCTGTACTCATGAAAAATCTTACAATTTTTGCCATAGTTAACCTCTACTGGAGAACAGCTACTGCACTGAATACTACACAGCAGAACATCCCTTAGACCCTAGTCCTCATGGTTTTCTCCTATTACTTATACACCATGACTACCACGCTGTGTGCTCAATGAGCAACCTACATGCTATTGCATATTATTCGATGATTAGTTAATTTATGATAAATCAGTGTTTATCCTATGTAAATATCGCAATATTGATTGTATTTTAGCTATATATCCATAATACATGCATATTCCAACCCTTTTACAGGATGATTATCTTTAGTATATCGGGTAAAATGCTAAAAAATGTCTAATCTCACTACGTATATTAGTAACATGTTTTCAATGTAGAAGTTAAACCCATAGTTGTTGATACTTTCCTCAAAATTGTATTAGTAATACTTGAGATTCATCTCTAGGTCATCGCAACTTAGATACACAACGAATTTAGCCACAACTCTCCGTACTACTAAGAGCAGTAGTATATTTACGTACACATAACCATAAACGTCATTGTCTTTGGCAGAATTAGCCGAAACAACCCTAATCTCAACACTTCACCATCTTCTTCTATGCTTAAGTTGACCTCTGGTCTTAGCTAGGGACCCTGACAGTATGTCTTTTGAACGTAAGTTCTTCGTTCAAACATTGCACGTAATTACAGTACAGAGCTTTCGAGTATTGCAATTCGTGATGCTACATTTAGACTGTGAATTTGTAACAGCAGCCTGTTGCTCGTGATCTGTTATTTACCTCTGTAAGCTCTCAGTACTCTCATGCAGCATATTTGCATGTGACCTATGAAAAGGAGATTCAGATTGATTTATGCACCTGTATTTTAGCAAAGTTACATAAAAAATATAGACCTCCTTAGCACAAGTATTTCCACATGACTCTTTTACACATGATGAAAATAAAATCTATGAAAGCTCAGCTATGCTATTCAAGCAATTCATGTTAATTCCGTCTAAACACCAAAGAGCTGTGTTATGATACGCGCTTTTTAGCGTACACCACCAAGCACAATCCAAAATACCTATAGACAGTCTACAAAGCATGCACTAGTTGTCGTTAACTCAATAACTAGTGCACAGAGCCTTGCGTCCTCTAAAAGACATACTATCCTATATAGTTTCACAGTTTACGGTTTGCATCCCGGAAATACCATCAGTGAATTTACTAATTACCTTTTCAGCTCCAAAAAACACTGCGGTAAATATTACTAATGCCGCGATCGCAGGCCACGCTAACCTGCCGAAAATTGCCATTACACTAGATCCTAAAATTACTCCCGTCATTATAGGCAATCCTATACCTCTCACAAACTTCACAACATTGCATATTACCTTACTAGTAACATCCTCATTGGTAGCACTTCCATGTTGAGCAACTGCTGGAAATAAGTTATTTTCAGCAACCCCAGCATGTGCTTCGTCTAATATCAGCAGTAAAACAAAAAATAGCGAGCCTTGTACTATCAAAAAAAATACTTTCTTATTAAAAAAGGTTCGCTCAAAACTTCTTCTATCCACGGCAATTGCTCTTCCTTGCGTATCCATAAAATCTCCTCTCATAGCAGCATAACTGCTGACATGCCGGATACACGCTATAGACTAAGATGTATGCACTCTCCATCTACTCTAGTAATGCGTATCCCGTACAACCTTCCGTACCAAAGAAGAGAAAAGGCCTACCTACAAATTTTACAGAAACTTGTTCGCGAAAGTCCTTCTACCTTGGATAAGAGCGTAATAGATTCTGTATGCAATACACAAATATTGCAATTAGCACCTACGACATCAACATTTTGCAACTTAACAACCAACACCAGTTGAAGATACAAAATGTCGCCGTGCATACAACAACACAACCTACACCTCTCCCTATAACCATCAAATGCTATAACCACTCTTGGATGCTGCATTACGCGATGAAAACAGAACTCAAGAAACACCTGAGCTATCCTGCTTGTTATGGTGGTAGCGTAAATATTAAATGTCACTGAAAAAATCTCCTTTTAGAAAGTGGCACAATGTCAGAGAACCTTGACGTAGTAGAAAGTACTAAAAATGTAATTACCCGATCATGTACACCTAGTCGATATGCCCCCATGAGTAGGCTTTTGAAAAACAAAGAATTTTCAGTAATTCAGCAGTACGTAAGCTACAAAACCACTCACATACCCAAACATCTGTCTATATGTTACCGCACAAAATATCATGATATTACTGCACATATTACATGCGCGTGTTGCCTATCATTTAATGGAAAATACCGAAACTCTCTTTTCAAACTGATAAACTGGGCAAAAACCAGTGTTTAATAATAACCAATCTCCACAATTCAATTACGTGCCGACTGCTGTTGAACCCAAAAAGTAATCAATAGATAGTAAAAAGCTTGTCACATCACACACGCCCTCTCAAACTAACCTAATGTGTTTTCCGGCATGCATGGTGCGAAAAACTACATACTGCAATAGCTTGACATTCATCTCTGATAGAACAACGCATTAATTGCGTAGTATATGTGCTGGAGGAAAAAGTGCATTTTTACACATTCACTGCTTACGCCAGCAGTGCTTATTTTATGACTGAAAAATTTTCCAAAAATGCCTTCGAAGACTACTACGCCACAGTACAACATCAACAAACCACTCTAACATAGCAGATATTGCTGTAATTACAGATCCATAGTTACCATGATATAATGAGGCATGTACCAGTAAAAACACGTTACTGATGCTTCTAATCCTCAAGTCAGCTAATACTGTACCTCTTCTTATCAACCCATAAGCACAGAGTAACCTATACATCTTTAACACCCTTAGGAAAATTCATGATGCTGTGAAGTACGTGCAAAACTAGACTCTGGTAAATTACACAATACGTCTCTCACAACACATAACAAAGTTGTGTTATATCTTAGACTAGACAAATTTCCATAGCAGGAGACAATACAGATTCTCTGTGCTACTTAAACTTTAAAAGCTTTACTTAAAAACACCCCACTCAACTTTTCTGAGCACGACTACCAATGCAATACCATACCAGAAAAATGACAGAAAGAACTTCTCAAAGAAGATACTACTATAGTACCGGAAGCCCTAAGGCTCATGCCACTCGCAGAAACAATCTAGATATTTATCAGAGTACCTCATAATCCAAGTATTAAAACCCTGCTATTTATGATCATGGAATTGCAGAAAGAGCGTCAGAAAAAAGCTAACTTCGTACTCTAGATGACAAATCTCAAACGGCAGCATCAACATTGCTACTCCCCTGAACAACAAGTAATACTTAAAGTGATGCAACATCTCCGCAAAATACATGTACGGATCTCCTATAATCCAAGAGGAGTTTATTGTGCGATATGTTTGCATGTGAAGTGCTACTGTCCGCCTTTTGCATGGATTCTGGAGCGCTTAAGGATGTGGTTTGGTGCAATATTTAGT
>NZ_JAHLEX010000025.1 GCF_023476575.1 Anaplasma phagocytophilum
TAGTGTGGTGTATGAGACAGGGGGTGCTGCTTCAATTGACGTGTCTTACTGATTCAGCACGAGAAGGTAACTGTGTAGTATTGTACTTCTGAGCACAACGTGGTTATATTTTTCCCTCTGTATTGCGTAGTTCTGTAAACTAGTGTGGAGAGTTTGGTTTTCCAAGCGCTCTCTATATGAGTGCTGTTGAGAGGGTTGATTACGGGGAGTTTGATATTGAATCTTTGTAATTCGCTAAAGGTGTTTTTCCAAAGTGAGAATGTAGGGCCATACTCTTTTCAGCAATGCATATGTTTTGGCACCCTACGCGTGACACGTGTAGGGTGCCCTCATAAAGCAGCCCCTAGCTCGTATGTGCTGCTAGGAACACGGTGGGTGATACTCTATTTACTTTGCGCCAAATACCTTATTAAAAATAAAGTCCACATGCTTTGTATAGTAGCTCAGATCAGCAAGTTCCCCTATGTCCTTAAAACAATTCCTTGCCTGAGGATGATTACTGATGTTTTCAACGAAGTCAGTACCATTTTTCCAGCTATCCATAGCGCAATCTTGCACAATTTTGTATCCCTGCTCCCTACTCATTCCAGTATCAACAAGAGCGAGTAAGACACGCTGCGACAGCATCATGTTCTTGGACGAATCAAGATTTGCCCTGATCCTCTCTTCGTTTATACACATATTCTGGAGAAGGTGAGCTAACCTAACCAGAGCAAAATTAAGCGTCACACAGGCATCTGGGGCTATGAATCTTTCAACAGAAGAGTGGGAGATATCCCTTTCGTGCCATAATGCGACATTTTCCATAGCAGGTACAACATAACTCCTGATCATACGTGATAGACCAGTCAAGTTTTCACCAAGGATCGGATTCTGCTTATGCGGCATCGCAGAACTACCCTTCTGACCGTGTGAGAACGGCTCAGTTACTTCAAGAACCTCTGTTTGCTGCAGGTGCCGCATCTCGGTAGCTATTTTCTCCATTGAAGAAGCTATAACGCCTAAAGTGGAAAAAAACACAGCATAGCGATCTCTGGATATGACTTGGGAAGATATGGTCTCAGGTTTTAACCCAAGAGAATTTCCCACATATTCCTCCACATATGGATCAAGATGCGCAAAATTGCCCATAGCTCCGGAGATTTTACATACAGATATCTCTTCACGTGCTCTGATCAAGCGTTGACGGTTGCGCTCAAACTCTGCATAAAACCTTGCAAGCTTCAAGCCGAACGTAATAGGCTCTGCGTGAACACCGTGGCTTCTACCCATACAGAGAAGGTATTTTGTCTCCTCAGATCTTCTTTTGAGGATACTAAGGACGTCTTCTATGTTTTTTAGCAAAATATCACATGACTGTTTGAGCTGGAAAGATAAGCAAGTATCTAAAACGTCGGAGCTAGTCATTCCATAGTGAAGATACCGTATATCCGTTGAAGTAGATTCTGCGATATACGATAGGAAAGCTATAACATCATGCTTTACCTCGGCTTCTATTTCGCAAATCCGCTCGATGTCAAACTTTCTATCGTCAACTAACTTTAGGCTATCTAAAACATGAACTGGTACAACACCTAGCTTAACCTGTGCTTCACACGCACTCTTTTCTATGGCAAACCATATCCTATACTTGTTTTCTTCTTCCCAAATCTCTACCATTTCGAGGATACTATATCTCGCGATCACAGAAGTACTTCACAAACTCTACTGCCGGGAATGATGCAATATATGCTTGTGCTTTGCAATAAGTAAAAGTGTAGTATTGTAACACCACCAGTGCATTGTGCTTTTCAATCACTTTTCTTTATCAAGGTTATTTATCAAGCTATTCTTTGTTACGACTCTCGGCGTCAGTGTTAAGGTTTACAACACAATGACGCCAACCTTGTTAAGACAGGCAAATATGGATGAAGCGCTCCTTCATTATCGCGTTTGAAATTACCTATTGGAAAACAGGTAAATAGCCTGGAGATCTATGCCTCTAAGCAGGGGTGATGAAGTCTTGAGGTTTTTTCGTATTTAAAACGGTGTGATACGTACAGTAAGCAGGATTCACTGTTATTTGTGCAACATCCGAAGCGTACGTTGCACAGAAGTAGCGTCTAAGGTAGCAATCTTTTGGCTACAGACCGTGTTATTAATGTTTAGGTGCGAAATTTCAACAGCCTTAATTAAAGTGAACTACGTTTTTGTCAGTGTGCTTTTTAAAGGGGATTGTATTGAGAGATGGATTTTTTTATTAGGGCATGAAATTTTATTTTGTTCTTGATTCAAGTTGCATGCTCATTTATGATGGGGCTCCCAGTGGTGCTGGGGGTTGCGGGAGTAGCTCAGTGGTAGAGTATAACCTTGCCAAGGTTAGGGTCGAGGGTTCGAACCCCTTCTCCCGCTCATTTTTCTTCAAGTTTTGCGACCTCTGGAATGGGTTTCTAGCTGCGCGTGTAGAATAGCAGTGGGGCGTGCTTCTGTGTCCGAATTGGCAGTTCTGGATAAGTACCGGTCTAATATCTAGGGTTTGTGTACTGGCTGTTGCTGCGCATTGTTTTGTGGTGCGAGGTAACTTTCTATTCGCGATTATACGGTGAATTTCCTCTACCAGAAGGACGTTCAGAAATTGTGAGTGACACACTTAAGGAATATTTCGATAATGTTTTCGACTCATTAGTGTTAGAATATCTGCTAGCTGTTGTAGGGGTACTTGAGAAGCTGCTCACGTTCTAAGGAGAATAACGTTGTGTTATTGCTGACGTTACCTTGTATAGGATTTGCTCGCTTTATCGTCTATGATAAAGTATGCTCAGGTGCTCATTGTTGTGTTCTGCATTTTGGGTGCATGGTGTTGAAGTAGGGTAAATAGGTGTCTAACAGTAGTTTTCGCAGAGATGGCTGCTTATACGGTGATAATGCTCTTTTTGTTGAAGAGGTATACGAAGGGTATGGAAAGTGTGCCAATGCTCTTCCAGATGGTTGGGGTGAGCTTTTTACGCGCATAGAAGAAAAGAAACCGGAGCATCCTGATCGGGATAGGACAGATGATAAAGCTTGTTCTTCTGGTATTGGCGTTTCGCCTAAAGTGTGGGGATTAATAGACTTTTTTAGATCACATGGGCATATTGCTGCGGATTTAGACCCGCTTGGACTGACGGAGAGAGTCGGACTTGGTCATGAGGAGTATCTTTCTTCAATAGATCCTGATAAGGATGGGTCGCTTTGGCAGAAGTCAGGTTTTTCATTGGATAGACTTTTGGAAAAACTGAAGAAAATTTACTGTGGAAAAATAGGGTTTGAGTTCATGTACATTCGTTCGAATGCAGAACGTACATGGCTGCAAGACAAAATAGAAAATATGCGCCTGGAGTGTGCAGGAAAAGAGAAGAGGGAATTCTTGTTCCATTTGCAAGAAACAGAATTATTTGAGCAATTCTTGCACGTTAAATATCCGGGATATAAGAGATTCTCTGTAGAAGGCGGAGATGTTCTAATTATAGCATTGGAAGAGATAATATCACTATCACCTTCTTTAGGTGTGCAGGAGATTGTGATAGGAATGTCACATCGTGGTAGGTTGAGTGTCCTTACCAAAGTGATGAAGAAGCCATATGTTGCGATGTTGCATGAGTTTTCTGGTGGTATGGCATATCCGTCTGAGCTGAATGTTGCAGGGGACGTAAAGTACCATTTGGGATATTCTTCTGATAGAGAAGTGAGGGGCGAAGTTGTTCATTTATCACTAGCTTACAATCCCTCTCACCTGGAATCCGTGAATCCTGTTGTTATGGGAAGGGTAAAAGGGAAGATTGATACTGGGCTATCCGTACTCGGTGTTCTAGTGCATGGTGATGCTGCTTTTATAGGGCAGGGTGTTGTGGCTGAAGGCCTAAATATTGGTGGTGTGGAGGGCTACAAGACTGGTGGTATTGTCCATATAGTTGTTAATAATCAGGTGGGGTTCACAACTAGTCCTAACAGTGCCAGAACTTCTCTTTATTGTTCAGATGTTGCTAGAATAATTGATGCTCCTGTTTTTCATGTAAATGGGGATGATCCGGAAGCTGTAGTAGCGGTTACAAAGCTTGCCATGGAGTATCGTGATAGGTTCAAGAAAGACGTTGTTATAGATGTGGTGTGTTATCGCCGTTATGGCCACAATGAAGGTGATGAGCCTATGTTTACGCAGCCGCTTATGTATAAGTGCATAGCGCAACATAAGACAGTAGCGGGTTCTTACGGTGATAAGCTAGTTGCGGAAGGTGTGGTATCTACTCAGGAAATAGAGGAGTTTCGTAAGAAGTTCCGGGAAGAATTAGATAAAGCGCATGCTGTGGTTTCTGCGTATAAGCCGGTGAAAGCTGATTGGTTTGAGGGGTGTTGGAAAGGTTTGAGATATGCAGTTCCGGGATGCTTTAACGACTACATGTCAGATACTGGTGTTGCAGGAGATAAGCTGCTTGCTCTGTTGGAGGCTATGTGTTCTGTTCCTGATGGGATATCGCTGGATAAGAAAGTCTCCAGGATGTTGAATGCGAGATTAAACGGTGTAAAGAGCGATAGCATAGATTGGGGAGCTGGTGAGGCATTAGCATTTGCATCGTTGTTGGTAGAAAATAAGAGGGTACGACTGTCTGGTGAAGATTGCGGTAGGGGTACTTTCTCGCACCGCCATGCAAGGTTGATTGATCAGGTTACAGGTGCGGAATATGTGCCTCTGAACAACCTGGGAGTTGAGCAAGCAAAGTTTGAAGTATTCAATAGTCCATTATCTGAGTTTGCTGTTATGGGATTTGAGTACGGTTATAGCTTAGATTCCCCAGATGTTCTTGTGATATGGGAAGCTCAGTTTGGTGATTTCGCTAATGGTGCTCAGGTAGTGATAGATCAGTTTATAGCGGCAGCTGAAACTAAGTGGTTGCGTTCTAGTGGGTTGGTTTTGTTACTTCCCCATGGGTATGAGGGGCAGGGTCCGGAGCATAGTTCTGCGAGGATAGAAAGATATCTTCAGCTTTGTGCGGAAGACAACATGCAGGTTGTTAACTGTACTACACCGGCTAACTATTTCCACGTACTACGTAGGCAGCTACATAGGGATTTTAGAAAGCCTCTTGTAATTTTCACTCCAAAGTCTTTATTGAGAAATAAGATGGCTGTGTCTAAGTTGTCCTGTTTTGAAGGTGGATTTCAGCCGGTGATTGGTGAGGTGATGGCCCATGACCATGCTCAGGTAAAGAGGGTGGTTATATCTAGTGGAAAGGTATACTACGATCTCCTCGAAGCAAGGGGTGATAGGCAAGATGTTGTGCTATTGAGGTTGGAGCAATATTATCCATTTCCGGAAGAGATTTTGGCTAAAGAGCTTGCGAAGTATCCTTCAGCAGAGGTGGTATGGTGTCAGGAAGAGCATTTTAACATGGGGGGATGGGATTTTGTTCGGTCTCGCATAGAAAAATCGATGAGACTGGCTAATTTGAAGGGTGTTGTAGCTTATATTGGTAGGGCGGAGTCTGCATCCACTGCGACTGGTTACGCGCGTGCTCATGAGGAAGAGCGTAAATACTTCATCGATGAAGTATTTGCCTAGTGGTTGTATTGCGGGGTTATAAATAGATAAGCGTATCTATGCCATGTTATATACAGAAATGCTCTGACGTGGCAGTGTAGTATGGCATAGGTTTTCTCTGGGAAGAGGGGGTGCTGAGTCTGTTATATGTGTTGTTGCAGTACCCTAAGGGCTGCCCTGGAGAGTATGCAACTGATTCTGTTATAAGGGCTATAGATGCAGTAGTGAGGTGACATAATGCTAATTTCTTTAGCAGCTTTCTTCAGCAAGAAGTGACTATGTATTTGATAATCGGTCCTGCTGTTATGCTTGAGCGTCATGTCACCTACTGTGTTACTTTAACTTTCTGTTAGCTTTTCCCGAAATTCGCAAAAAAGCTATTTCTATCCCAGAGACGCGTAAATGTAGGGGAGGTATGAGTCCTGAAAGCGCTGGTCAGTATACTTTTTAGATTATTTGAGAGTTTCAGAATCAAGGACTTCAGAAACAGGAAGTTCAGCTACGGGAGATTCAGGCACAGGAGATTTAGCCACAGGAGATTTATTAATTTTAGGTACAATAGTGGGCTTTCTGACGGTGAGTAATTTTATGGCATTGCAATTTACTGCAGCTCCTCCGATACGTTTTGTAGTATAAAATTGTACAAAAGATTTATCCGTGTAAGGGTCGCGAAGTATACGCATATCTTTGTTTTCCACTATTTTGTAGGCACTTTTAAAATCGGCTATTGCTATGATACTATTACTCCCATCAGAATACATTGGCATATCTGAAGTTTGATATACAGGAATACCTAGTAGCATTTCAGCTCCTGAATTTCCTACTTGCAATAAATACTGTCCTGTGTTGGATTTGAGAGATCGAATTTCTTGTAATATGCTGCGATTCATGAGAAAAGCAGCTCGTGATGAAAAGTTCTCGTTTAATGAATAGAACAATTTTATAATCGCGTCTGTATTCAGTGTTTCTACTTTGACTCTCTCAATTTGTCCAGGGCCAGTACCCTCGTCATAAGATAGTATGCCTGTCGGCTGTGATTCTCCGCTGCCTGAGATAAATGCCTTATTCTCTTTCCGACTAAAAGCATCTACTAAGTTATTCATAAGCCAGCGTTCTAAGTCTATACACGTATCTTCTAAAAGATTTTTTGCCAGTTGTGGTTGTGCATAGAGTTCAAATAAACGAATATTAATGTGAGATAATTTGGGTGTGAAACTTTTACTAATTACAGCGTTGGCATCGCCACTCCATCCTACAGAAGTTTCTTGGTTGTTTGATATGAGATACTCCAGGCTATCACTCGATATTTTCTCGATTGAGCACAATTTTCTCATTATTGAGTTTTGAGACAATAGCTTATCGAAATGCAAGTGGATTTTTCTGGGTATTAAGTAAGAAAAGTTAGTATCAAGAACAGGGGCAGAAGCAGAGAATATGTTTTTGCATTCTAATGCTTGATAGCCGTGAGTTATATATTGACGCAGAGATTTGTATTCTGGTGTTCCGGGATTTTCATTTAAGTTTATTGCATTACGTTCGGTTTCTAGTTTATCTAGTCGATTGGCGTAATGGTCAAATTTACAATTTATGTCTTCAAGTTGTTGCAAAAGCACATCATTTGTAATGTGTTTGTTGTTTATATTTTCTGTTTCGTTTTCTTTTATAGGTGGTAAGTCTGCATCACACTGAGATAAGAATTCTGTGATGCCATCTTTTACTTCTAAAGCGGCTGTTGTCATATAATTTCCAGGTAAAGATTATAATGTGGGTAGTAATAGGTGGAAAAAAGCGTAAAGTTTTTTTACCCAGACTATTATTCACAGGTTTCTTGCTATGGGTAAGCAATAAGTTCATATGTTGAATGATGGAAGTGTTTGTATTTCCTATATCTCAGTTTTATACCGTAACTTAGGTTATGCTTAGGAATGTTTGGTTATTTCTGCCAATTTTATAGCTGGGCAATAAGACCACATGCCCGTTTAGAAGGGAAGTTAAGGTTAATGTTACGGAATAAAATCAAGCTCACATTGTGTTTAGTTATATTGCTATGTCAAGATTATGTATCACATGGGTTTCATGAGAATAATGGTCGTACATATGGGTTTAAAATAAGTTCATTATGGGATTTTTGTAAGAGAGTATGTGAAAGACTTTCTCACTTGAGGTCTTTCGACCGTTTCTGATGCTACGTATGGTGAGAGTGCATAGATCTAACATGCAGTTGCTCTCTCTAGAAAATTGCATCCTTCTGTAGGTGCTGCACCACAGGTTGTACTGTAGTGTCGGAAAATCCGTCATAACGGCAAAACGTAATACAACCCATAGTCTTTATTATAGCCAGCTCCTTAGGCTTGCAAATGTAGGATATACTTCACTGCGTTACAAAGAGATGGTCATTCACCGCTATTGTTATAGCAATCGTGTTCACGCTGTGGATAGCCTAATATATGAACATGAAAATGATGCACTATTTGCCCAGCAGATTTTCCATGATTTGTTACTAGCCTGTAGCCGCCAGTATGTAAGTTAAACTGGCGTGCAATTTTTCCTACAGTCCTAAAAAATTCAGACACGTCATAATCAGATTCGACAAAGTCGTCAAATGACACAAATTTTCCTTTAGGGATCACCAAAACATGTACAGGGGCTTCTGGTTTTATATCATGAAATGCCAGGACATTATCATCTTCGTAGACTTTTGTGCACGGCAACTCCCCTCTAAGGATTTTTGCGAATACGTTGTCGTTATCGTATAGTGATGGTTCCATTTTACCTCGTACCTTTATTACCATGTGTTTCTGGGCCTCTATTCTGTGCGCTTACTAAAGGAGTTACAGTAGGATTCCTTTGTGCTTGTGTTGATGAATCATCATGAGAAACATCGCTCAGTCCTCTAGCAGCAGAAAGAACCTCTTGTTGAACAGCTGCTTCTTGGTTGGTGATACCACTACCTCCATGCACACGATCCTCTGAATCTCTTAGGAAGTGTGCTTGCTGAACAGCCTGATCGGCACCTGCACCTGAAGAAGGTCTGCTAGGTGACGCATCCCCGCTCAATGAGAAAATGCGTTCGTCTCTTTTCGAAGGAGAACTGCTGTGGGTTGTATCACGGGATACATTTTCTTCTTGACCAGGTGTCTGAGATCTCTTTTTATTGCCTGCTGATGCAGATTTTTCACTATCTTCTGGAGTATCACTGTCAGATTTTGATTGTACAGGAGGAGTAGTATGGCTCACCGGAGCATGAGCATTTATACCTTTTGTTTCTGCTTGGTGCATTAGCTCTTTAGCAATGGACCTAGCCAGTATTTTACTTCCAACACCCAGTGTGCCCAATACCATTTGGACTTCTTTTAGTACCCCTTCCTCTGATTTATTTTTGGTGTCTATTTTTATCACTAGCATTCTGGTGAAGCCGTCGCCTGTGCGCTCTACTGAAACCTTACCACCTGTTTCTTCCAGCTTTTTTTTAAGCTCTAAAAGTGCCTCACACTCTTTTTTAGCTCGGTTATGATCCATTCTGGCGCCAATATCCATTCCAGGATTTAAACCTTTACTACTTGGATCCAGTTCTTCTACATCACTATTATCAAGTGCTTCTAACATCTGTAATGCGCCTTCAGATACCCTTCCCTCGCCAAGTTGCAGTACTAACTGCCCCGTTTGAGCATAGTGGGCACTTATTTTTGTGCCTCTCTCTTTATCCCAGGGGAGATTCTGTATCGCAGCAGCGCGATCATAAAAAGGTTGTCCCCTACCCATGAGGCCGTTAAAAAAATTTCCTGCTGAACCCCATAGATTTCTCGAGGTTCTAGCGTTAGGATTTTCAGTAGCAGGCGCTGTTAATCCAGAAACAATGCGCGCAGCAACGTTCCTTGATGTAGTAAGAATTCTTCTTATTAGCATAAAATTACCACGGATGATGTAGGATTATAGAGACCTAATACTTTGAACGCAAAAAAATCAAAAAATTATTAAGTAGAAGTGCGGACAGAATTAGGTAGGAAAACATTTGTGTTGTGTTAAAATGCCGAAATTGAACTTAGCATTTGTGAATTAATAGCTACTTGAAAGTGAGTAATAATACTGAGTATACACCTGTTCTTAGGCAGTATAGAGCGTTAAAAGAGCAATACGGTGAGTGTTTACTACTGTACCGTTTGGGGGACTTCTACGAGCTTTTTTTTGAAGATGCAGTTATAGCATCGAGGACTCTAAACATAGTTCTCACCAAAAGAGGCTCTGATACTCCTATGTGTGGTGTCCCTTATCATAGTAGTGAGTGCTACATAGGGAAATTGGTAAAATCGGGATATAAAGTTGCCGTGTGTGAGCAGATTGAAACTGCCGAGGAAGCCCGTAAAAGGAGCGTTAGAGCTTTAGTGCGGAGGGAAGTTACCCGGATAGTGACTCCTGGTACACTGGTAGAAGATAGCCTATTAGATGCTAAAGAGAATAACTATTTGGCATGTATTTCAAATATTGGAGAGAGATATGGTGTTGCGTGGATGGAGTTATCCACCGGGCTATTTCACGTGCGTGCAAGTAAGTTGGAAGACCTCGATAGTGAGATACAGCGTTTGGGCCCCAGTGAGCTGTTGATTTCTGACAAGCTTAAGGAGCAGCAATCTATGGAGCTTGTGCTGAAGAGGCATCGCTGCGCTATTACTAGCCATAATGAGAGTTTTTTTGATTCCAAAAGGGCGGAAAAGGTTTTGTGTGGGGTATATGGGGTTACTACTGTACAAGGGTTAGGTGATTTTGAGGAGGTAGAAGTATCAGCTTGTGGTTCTTTGCTTGAGTACATTAGAATGACGCAAAGGGGTTCTCTTCCAAAGCTTAGCTACCCAAAGGTTCGAGATAGTAATAGTTTTGTTCTGATAGATGGTCCTGCACTGAGGAATCTTGAACTATTTTCTACACAGTCTGGCGAGAAGAAAGGGTCTCTGATTTCTACTATTGATCATACCGTTACCGCTATGGGTAGCCGTATGTTAAAAAGGTATCTAGCATTTCCTGTAGCCTGTCATAACGTGATAAATGGTCGTCAAGATGCTATTGAATTCTTCGTGAATAATAGGTCTCTTTGTGAGGTGATTAGGGGCGTTATTAATGGATTTCCCGATATTGAGCGCATATTGACCAGGGTAAAGTTTTCCAAGTGTTCACCGAAAGATATACATTTGCTTGGGCGTGCATTAGGCAAGATTTTTGAATTATCGAGGATAATCAGCAGATCTACCCATGCTATAATCTCCAAGATTTTGGTCTCATTGGGTGATCATAGAGACTTGCTGAAGCTTATTAGTGAGGTGATGCTCGAAAACAATGCAACCATTACTAAGGATGGTGGTTTTATAAATCCAGGATGTAATGAGCGGTTGGCGGAGTTAGCACGTATTCAGAATGATAGTGGTGTATTGATACAGAGGTTGCGCGACAAGTATAGGGCTCTTACAGGCATAAGTAGCTTGAAAATTTTGTCTAACAATTTGCTTGGGTATTACATAGAGGTATCCTCTTCGTATAAAGTCAGTGATGAGTCTTTTGTTCGTAGGCAGAGTCTTGCTAACAGCACTCGCTATACCACTGCAGAATTAAAGGAGCTTGAGGAAAGGATAGTTTCAGCTCAAAGCGAAAGTGCAGACTTAGAAGCGCAGATTTTTAAAGGATTGTGCTCAAGAATTGCTGATGAGTGTCAGGATATAGGGTTAGCCGCAGAGGCTATTGCAGAGTTAGATGTTCTTACGACACTTGCTGAAGTTGCGGCGGAAAATAATTATGTAAGGCCTATTGTTGATAATAGTAGGAAGTTTAAAATAGTACGAGGCCGTCATCCAGTAGTAGAAGTAGGAACAGATTTTATTGCGAATGACTGTGATCTCTCAGAGGGGAACAGTATGTCTCTCATTACCGGGCCAAATATGGCAGGTAAGAGCACGTTTTTGAGGCAAAATGCTTTGATAGCAGTTTTGGCGCATATAGGATCATTTGTCCCTGCTGAGCATGCACATATAGGGGTAATAGATAAAATATTCAGTAGGGTAGGTGCATCTGATAACATAGCGCTTGGACATTCTACTTTTATGGTGGAGATGGTAGAGACTGCAGCGATTTTGAATCAAGCAACTTCGAAGTCACTGGTTATTTTGGATGAAATTGGCCGTGGAACCGCTATTAATGATGGCCTTTCCATAGCTCTAGCTGCTATTGAACACATACATGATGTTACAAAGAGTAGGGCGATATGTGCGACGCACTACCATGAGCTACCAAAACTTAGTTCGCATTTTGAAAATATCAGGTTTTTTTGTCTTAGAATTGAGGAATGGAAGGGTGAAGTGGTGTTCTTACATGAGCTTATTCCGGGCATTTCGAGTAGATCTTATGGTATACATGTTGCGGGGCTTGCGGGGTTTCCAAAGGGTGCTTTAGAGAGGGCTAAGTTTTTCATGAGCAAGTTTGATGAGGCAGAGAACTATAGAAGCCTAGATAGCATTGATGTTACTTCTGGACGACATATAACTGATGAGTGAGAATATTACGGTCTATTGGAGCGTGTATTATATTATCATCGTGTTGTTTATCGACAATGAGCTAATGGTATAGCCACAGGTTTTTGCGTTCTCAAATAAGTAGCTTGTCACGCATTTATAAGTGTAATTTCAGAATTGTGATATGTGTAACAGTACTTGCTATATGCCCTGCCTATTGCTGTAAATTTGACGATGCATATAGAGATACATGTGGAAGGTGTGTTTCAAAGTGCTACTCCGAGACGTAAAATCTTTAAGGGGAATAGATATTCAGCAGCATTGTAAGGTCGGTGTGGGTGAGCAGGGATCTCTTGCGGGGTTATAATCTCATGCCTAAGAGACTTTGAACATACGTAATCATCCGGAATATGCGACCTCGATATGCAGCCATATCCCAAATCTCAAATTGACCAATGTAGAGCTATTGGAAGTGATATTGGAAAATCTAGCCAAACTTCTCGATATATATTC
>NZ_JAHLEX010000026.1:0-2787 GCF_023476575.1 Anaplasma phagocytophilum
CTGCCCGTTGGGAACGTATACGCTCACTACCCTTATTCTCTTCTTACCAGCGCACTCCAGCGTACACTCTATATATCGTGATTCCTCGGAAGAATAACTCCCAGCGCATTGTAGTTCTTTCCCTTCGTCTAAAACGCTATAGGAAACTACTTCCACTACGGGCAACTTACTTATTATCGCAACTCCATTTCTAGATTTCTGACCATGCACGTAACATTTATAACCTAGTGCTTCTAGCTCAACAAAAGGAAACTGCTCATTTGTGCACTTTATCTCTTGCAGCATAGCAACGTCTATACTGTGCTCTGATAGCACACTACACAGGTGCTCTATTCTTTTTCTTATAGAATTGACATTCCATGTTATTACTCTGATCATACCGCGCACTAAACGTTTTAATTATGTATTAGGATGTTAGATAGTAAGCTGCTGAGCATGTCAAGTTGATCTTTTACCAAGGAGTGAGATTCCTAGGCTTAATACACATGTAGCATTGCCAAAGTGCATATTGATATTTTTCAAAATAATCCAGTGTGGTAACACGTAACATAATTTCACACTCTCTCAACACAGGCGGAGGTAGGGTACAACTTCCAAACTTCTAATGCGTAATAGAAAAGGCGCTATAAGCATAGGCGTGACCACAATGTTATTCACGCTAAAGGTAAATTACAGATATTTTAGCCACATATGCACATTTTTTACATGAAAAATCTTATGCCTAGGTTTAAGCCATGGGCAGAGAATTCAAAGTTCTGCAAATCATACGTGATACTATTACCTTCCTGATCGTATATTGTGTCGCTTTTATACTTCCAAGAGGTCCTCCTATAGATGTATCCTATATAAGCCGACAACCCAGAACTAAATTTATGTACTATACCCAATTTAAAATTTTTTACTACACCGAATAAGTCCTCAGAATGCCTTCTGAATCCCTGATATTGTAGTATTTTAGCAATACCAATTCCAGTGCCAACATATAAGCTCGATGACTCGTTCAGTGGATAATACCTGTAAAAACCGTAAGACATAGCCCTGGATCTTATGGTGAGCATATTCTGAACGGATGATGCAGCTAAGTCGTGTATTCCATATACATTCCTCATAGCCTTGACTATACTAAAACCATGCTGAGCATCAACGCTCAATGATGGTACAGCTTTAGCGCTATGAAGCTCAAACTCGTGGGAGTACTTACCGTTAAATATTGGCCATAATACTGAAGCAGACACTTCCCAGTTCGCCATTTGTGATTTATATCCTACATTAAAGGGGTCAGAATACACAACATTTCTCGTATAGCCTATTTTATACTCTACAGGGGTCAAAGCCTTTAAGTATGGCAATGCAACAGAAATATGTGAAAAATCCAGCACAGGTTCCTCCCCTCTCCACGGACAGCATTTGCACTTTTCCAACGGAAAACCTAAGAGAAGCGCCATGCAGAATCATGTATTAAATTTTTAACATTTTCAACTAAAAAATAAGTAAATCAATTATTTGTAGAGTAAAATATCCTATATCAAGATAGTACGCAAATATGAGCCCGATACAGAGTATGCAATATACGAGTACTTTAGCTCTTCAGCTACCTTTGGCATAGCGCCATTTACTTGATATGCCAGTATGGTATAGAATGGCATCATTGGCATTTGTTGGTGAGAAAAGGCTAGATTTTCTCTTGACGATCCATAGTGAATATTGAGATACTTTACGTTTGTTGTAGGCGTGGGGTATGTTGTGAAAGTTATGGGGTCTTTGAAGTCTGCTAAGAGCAGAGATAGGGACTGTAAGATAGTGCGCCGGAAGGGTCGCGTGTACGTAATCAATAAGAAAAAGCCAAGATTTAAGGCTCGTCAGGGGTACTAGTTCGTGGCAAGTGTTCTGCGGCGTGGTCTCGTCGGCGGGCATTGCGTGTATAGTATGTTGTGGGCGATTGCTTCACAGCTGTCTTTAGTGTTGGTAAATGCGCATCGGGCGGTTTTGTGCAATCTGTGGTGCTGTAGGCAGGGTAAGTGAAGCCTTTTGCAGTCGCATCCGTGTCCTTGCAAAAAGTCTTGAGGAGCTATAAAGTTACATAAAGATGTAAGGCTGGCCGTTGTAGTCTCTGTTGCTGCGCTTTCTGTTCTCATGCATGGTAGTATTTGCGGTGAAAATTTCAGAGCATGGTTTGCTTAGTGATGTGGTGATTTAGTTCACAAAAGTGCGGAGCTAGACTCTCAAAATGGTGTTGTGTCTGCTGAATACATGAGTACAGGGCAGGTTTTTTCCGAAACACTATGTAACTACCAGTGTTAGTGTGTGACTTTCAGTTTTGCTAACATAGTACTTTGAATGGACATGGTGCTATAGTGAGGTGCAACATGGTACCATGGGAGATTTATAGTGAGTTTCTATAGTAGGTACACGTTGCCTTGTCTGGTTATTTTTCAGTTTACATAGTTCACAGCGCCCCGACAGATACATCTCTGTTCTGCTAGAGTAATTAGATTGTAGTTACCAGCTATGTCCCATATACTTCAGGCTAAAATCATGCAGTAAGTCATTTGAGTAGACTGTATAAATACCGCTTCTTCAACTTTTGGGGTTTAGTTAGTTGAATAATTACCTTTTTATATTTTTTGTGCAACGAAATTAGAAGTCCGGTATGACTTCCATAAAGGGAAGGTAGCATATCAGCCGGTGGATTTGCAGCAAAACTTCAGGTTGTTCAATTCAATGTCGCCATGGAAGGGCTATAAGTAATTAAGGTGTAAACCGCCATTGTAGCAGTGTAGGGTATGG
>NZ_JAHLEX010000026.1:2887-12508 GCF_023476575.1 Anaplasma phagocytophilum
TAAAGGGAAGGTAGCATATCAGCCGGTGGATTTGCAGCAAAACTTCAGGTTGTTCAATTCAATGTCGCCATGGAAGGGCTATAAGTAATTAAGGTGTAAACCGCCATTGTAGCAGTGTAGGGTATGGCATTCTCGAGTTGTTCATGCTCTATTGATATCCTATTCGCAGTGTTGTTTGCACATAACTTACCAATGTATTCCTATCTCTGTACACAACTGAACCTGCTTTTTCGCATAGAACATCACCTTTGCAATAGGAATTTTTGTAGATATTTCATCTTCTATCCCGCTGTCTGAAACCCTAGCAATACCTAATGCAATTTTGGCTTGCACTGCATACGCAAATGATTCACAACGTCCTGAACGTCATTATAGCTATAGAATTGCTATCTTTATACCGTGAGCACAGTATGGATATAACTGTGTTCTGTACTTTTAAGCTGCAAGATTCTAGCACACTCCGTAGGTAATTCTGGAATCCTGTAGACTTTTTATGCGGAATATATACCCTCCTATAAGACTCGATTCTCCAGTACGTAACACTACTGTTGTATAAATAAATTCGGCAATACAATAGAAGACTAGAAATAACCGATAGGTAAGCCACAAGCGCATGTTAAACATGCGCTTGTACATAAAAACTCTCTATATATATGACAGAGTTAGAGACTCTTGCAGTTTTAGAAATAACTACATAACACATTCGGTGTATATCCTGAGAAGGATCAATGCACTTGAAATCATCCATGGAATCACCATGACAAGATAATTTGTAGATATCTCTCTAGCACGAGGTATGTCAGCAGTATGAGATATGTCTGTAGAGGAATATGTTGGCAGAAAATGCTCTGTCTTTTCTTAGTATGTCAATCATTTAACGCTTAGGTTCATTGTTGATATCCGATATGTCACTTTTTATATGTGAATGAACTGTGTCTAGGCTACTGACATACCTCAGCAGTATATTGTAATCTGCTTCTGTAAGGAGGGGAGTGCAACGTGTTGTTTTACAGTTTTAAATTCGGTGCTCATCTTCAGTTATTGAGAGTTTTCTTATATATGCAGTAGTAGGCAATTTGGGTTTGAAAGCTATAGGTGAAATACCAAGGGATCAGCACGCGCTGCTTCGAGAACGGCGAATTTACTTATGGGACCACTATGACTAAACGTTGATATAGGTTTAGAACTCTGGCCGTTGCATTAGTCTGGATATTTTGTGCTTTGATCTGAGTATAACATAAAAAGCACCCCTCCCACCGTGTTCGGGAACTGCACGTGTGTAGTAAAGAACCATATTTACTATTTTATCGCTTTGTAACCACTTATATAAACTCCTTCGCAAAGCATTTTCTCCAGACTGCTTACTTCCCCAACCCGTGATTACCAAGACGCACTTGTGGGCGGATTGAAAGCTCATTATAATAAAATCTGCTAGTAGATCGTAGGCGATATCAGTTGTATAACCATGCAAGTCGATAACATTGTCAATACGAAACTTTCCCTTGTCCACCTTTGATTTCATCCTGTGCGCTATGGTAGATAGGATTCCCTGATCTTCAGTGCACAGGGAAGCACTAACTGTACCTTTTTCTCTAAGCCCCTTGGCATTATCACGAGAAGACCGCAGTGCAGCTGACCTGTCATACACTATCTGACGTGTATTAGGCCTAGAAATACGATTGGAAGGCAACACTCTATTTTGCGCTCTTTCGCACTCCGTATTGCAAAACACCGCTTGTGACATGAAAAGAACCCTGTTATTTCTTTCAAGGGGACGAGCTACCTTCTCCACACTTTCCCAACACAGAGCATCGGTCAAGTCTTCACATCCAGCATCACTCACGTTAAACCCCCAAAAACGTATATGCCACCAGCTCTCAGTTAAGCCATGACAAACACAACAAAAAGGAGGTTATGATACGGAAATTTTTACAACCAGACAGCAAGATGTACACACACCACACGCGCACGACAGACGCAGCACAACCTCTAACGACTCATAGGAAAAGGTCTTTAGAACCCCTCTATACCATGATCTTTTCCACCTGAAAGAAACTTATCCTGATCCAGAAACGAAGCAGAATACGTACTCTTATTATCTACAAAGCTCTTACCAAGACCGGCATGTCGGGAACTACGAGAAGGTGAGACATGAGAGCTGTGCCCTGCAATACCACGAGAACCAGCAAATTCTTCCAGATATTTTCTACATCTTTGCACAGCTAGCCCGAATACGGTAGAGAGATCTAACTGATTGGATGCTATCTCCCTCAGTGCGACAACTGTATTCTTATCACCCTGACGGTCTACCATAGTCGCCGCGCCCGAGCTTAACTCGTGAGCTCTCTGACTTGCAAGAATCACAAGCTTAAATCTGTTTCCATCATAACCAGAAAAGCACCTACTTTCTTCAGAGTCCATTTTCTTTCATACAGCACATAACAAACCCGCCATTATACCCTTATAAGGCGTCATATGCAATATGTTGATGAGATACCGCCAAAAGTATTTCTCTTCTTTCATCTATGTTAAGGGACCATGCTAGCACCTTAGGCCACAGATTTCATATCATTAAAGAAGATAGCACTACGTAGTTCAGAAACGCAGCATACACGTGTCTAAAAACGCGGTTTGTAATCGACACATATAGCACTCGATATTATTATGAGTGATTATGAGTGATCTTAAAGTCA
This sequence comes from Anaplasma phagocytophilum, assembly GCF_023476575.1. Classification (GTDB taxonomy): domain Bacteria; phylum Pseudomonadota; class Alphaproteobacteria; order Rickettsiales; family Anaplasmataceae; genus Anaplasma; species Anaplasma phagocytophilum_A. Next base: position 5,581 of record NZ_JAHLEX010000026.1, read on the forward strand.
CTATTACACAAGACCATACTACACACTCCTGACGCTACACTCAAATGTGTAGACTTTTTCCATAACTGAAATGTTTACGAAAGCAAGGAGTATAAATTGCGTACTAGAGATTACTTGCTATCTTTCGAGATAACCTTCAAATCTATCGCATTCAGATCATCTGACAGCTGTGAGCTTTCGATTTCATTTAAGATATTTTGCGGTAGTTCCCCTATGAACACAGATAACTCTACCTTACAATGTAACCTTAACAAGAATACCAGCAACCTCTCTAGGGAAAACCCGGAAGCCTTACCATTTATGATTTGAGATACTTTTGGCTGATCTACCCCTATTACTTTAGCGGCAGCCATCTGACTCCATTGACTCTTCTGTATTGTATCTCTTATGATATTTAAAATTTGGAGCTTAATTTTTTGTCCGTTACGACGACGTTTTTCTCTCATAGAACCTTCCACCAGGTGAACTTATAACCGATTCAATTTATGATTTTGCAAAACATCAAAATGCTAAACAGCCACATGCTCTTACAACAAAGAAACACGGCAGCATAGCCACTACAACTGCGATCATACTAGTGTAAATTGATTAATTTTTCTATAAAGCGGGAAGGTAAAATTGCTAGTTAAAGTAGAGCGTAGTCTGCGCACAGGGAGAGTATTGTACTTTAATGTCAACTTAAAGTGCGTGAAAAAAGCACTGCAATATTATGTCAATACGCGCTATAGTCCAAATTTTAAGATACATATAAGGAGGATTACGTGACTCTCTAAGAAGTGTGACTAAATTATCGTATACTGAGCAGTACATATGGCATTATTATCTACAGCTAGCGAATATTTATACATACTGTAACGGAAGTTTATGCAGTGAGTGCAATATTTATAGAAATTTCGTCTTGATGACGTATCAAAGAAATTGTGCCTCAATCTTCATTTACCTCATCTTCATTCAGGTATATGGGTATAAGCTTAGGTAGGGTAGTGCCAGGGGTGACAACGTTTTTTGCATAATCTTGTATTAACAGTTAATAGCATAGTCATAGGGGAAGATATGGTAAAAGTCTTTCCCTTAGTGTTTCTAGCGTTATTAGATGTTTTGAATAATAGGCTTCTTGAGCTGGGACTCTATTCTGGTATGCATTTCCTAAAAGACTTCTTCATGCACCTTGAGTACAAAACTTACTTTCTTATTATAGTGGGGTGAACTCTGAAAGTGGTGTCGACTTGTAGGTTTCCTGCTGGAAAAATTAGGAGCTATATTATTGATTGTGAAAACGCTGAGGCAATGCTACTGCAGCGAGTACGTCATAATTTTCATGGACGGATGCAGGAGTGCAAACTTTATATAGGGATAAGTTGTAGCACATAGATCAGGTTCTATTGCATAAGGATATATACGTCACATCTTATGATAATGTTGTAAAAATACTCAGTGTGTTTTTGTTTGATATAGTGGGTGCAAACATTCATTATCATACGCTCCGTATATCAACTTTATGATGCATCAAGGTCTTTCTGACCATATGAGGTATGTATAAAACAGCAGAGCTAAAATGTTTTACATCTTAGTGAGGCGTTGCGTCAGTATCACATAATTTGTTTTGTGCTGCTTTAATAGTGACGTACCTATAAAACTATGTGCGTGTATAAAGGTATAGCACCGTTGTTGCTGTTGTGAGACATTTCATTCGTTGGTTTGCACGGCATTTTCACTATTTGGGGTTATTTATTTACAAGACCGCTACATGTATTAAGTAAATTTACTATTCAGTAGTGGTTGTTATGTGTAGTATGCTTTATCAAAAATTGACATTTTAAAGGAAATTAGTCACAATCCGGTGATATACTCTAGGTAATATATTTGCGTGTTTGATGTTGGAGAGTACTCTTCAGTTTTGATCTTTTTCTTGCTCGCAGCGGTGCTATCTTCGCTCTTTGCCGTTTTACCGATCTTTTTAGCAAAGCGTAGGGATTCTATGGAGAAGCTAGTTCCTTACGAGTGCGGGTTTGATCAAAAGGAGGAGGTAAGTTCTGTATTTGATATCAAGTTTTGTATTATTGGGATTTTATTTGTGATCTTTGACGTTGAGGTCACTTTTCTTTTTCCCTGGTCGGTATGCTTAGGTAGCATTGGTTTTGCGGGATATTTTTCTATGCTATGTTTCCTGGGAATGCTAACTATCGGTTTTATATACGAATGGAATAGTGGTGCCTTAGAATGGGAGTAGGCATGGGTGAATGTGATCAAATACTAGAAAATGATCTATGGCAGGGCTATAAGGACCATGGTTTTGTGGTAACGCAATTCTCGGATCTAATAGAGAGAGTGCTGAAATGGGCACGCAGTGGGTCTTTGTGGCCTATGACTTTTGGCTTGGCTTGTTGTGCGGTTGAGATGATGCACACTGCTGCTAGTAGATATGACCTGGATAGGTACGGAATAATGTTCAGGGCCAGTCCTAGGCAGGCTGATGTTATGATAGTGGCTGGTACGCTTACTAATAAAATGGCGCCCGCATTACGTCGTGTATATGACCAGATGGCAGACCCTAAGTATGTTATTTCAATGGGTAGTTGCGCAAATGGAGGCGGCTACTATCACTACTCGTACTCTGTTGTTAGGGGCTGTGATAGGGTAGTTCCTGTAGATATATATGTTCCTGGATGCCCTCCGACAGCGGAAGCTTTGTTATATGGTTTACTGTGTTTACAGCAGAAGATTCTTCGCAACGGTCAAGGAACTTGGAGGGCGTAGAATGTCTTTAGATATGGAGCCTGTTGTTAGCTCGTATATACAGGAACTATTGCAGGCTGATGTTGTGTTGCGCCAAGATGGTGTGCTGCAATGTTGTCTTGAAGCGCAGAGTGTACGAGATCATCTGATTACTCTACGGGATGATCCCAAGACTAAGCTCAGGGTGCTGACTGACATTTTTGCAGTTGACTATCATAATAGGAAACCTAGATTTGAAGTAGTATACATGCTTCTTAGTCTTGTTTATAACATACGATTGTGCTGCAAGGTTGTGCTGGCTGAGGGGAGTGTCATACCTTCAGTAACTTCAGTTTTTGGATCTGCGGGGTGGTTTGAGCGCGAAGTTTACGATATGTATGGCATCGAGTTTAGTGATCATCCTGATCTGAGGCGGATTCTCACAGACTACGGTTTTCGGGGGCACCCTATGCTTAAGGACTTTCCACTCACGGGTTATGAAGAGATACGATATGATTTCCGTAAAGGGAAGGTAGCATATCAGCCGGTGGATTTGCAGCAAAACTTCAGGTTGTTCAATTCAATGTCGCCATGGAAGGGCTATAAGTAATTAAGGTGTAAACCGCCATTGTAGCAGTGTAGGGTATGGCATTCTCGAGTTGTTCATGCTCTATTGATATCCTATTCGCAGTGTTGTTTGCACATAACTTACCAATGTATTCCTATCTCTGTACACAACTGAACCTGCTTTTTCGCATAGAACATCATCTTCTTTATTCTCAAGCACTCACTAAATTACGGAACGTTAAAAAAGATAATAGTTCTATAGATCCTTAAAGTGTGTTGTACCAGGTACAGATCATGAGTTCGTGTCTTCGTACATTATTATGACACGATGAGAACACTCTGGTATATTCTCCGACGTTTTGGTGCGTATCTTGGCGCCTATACAGTTTTGCTGACCACAATAATGCTGCGCAACTTTGTTTTTCAGTACGGTAACCATGTACTTTTTTGAGCTGCTTTTCGGATATTACAAGTGAGAACCTTGCCATTTCTTTTTCGGGTCTGGGTATGTGCCCGATAGGTAGGAAAGTAACTTCATTTAGTGTATAGGGTAGTAAGTTTGTCATGGCTATACGCAAGGGTTTATAATGCGTGGAACGGTAGCTCAATTTCTGTAGTGCACTCTATATACTGATACGTAATTTATGGAATTGTCCAACGGTATGGTGATCAATGCAACTAATGTTTCAGGCACTACGTATTGCACTTTAGTTCAATTCTGAATTGAAAAAGCAGCAATAATGGATTTCGCATTAACTATCAGGAGATTGGTTACGTAGTACTTATCTCTAAATTACGGTGAAGTTATCTATAACACCCCCTATAGGCACATAATATGCTTCTTTATCCTATAATTAAGTAGTATACATGCCGTTGTGCATTAAAATAAAAAAGGTAGTTACTTCATATAGTGATTTATGCTAGAGTGTTGCGATTTGCCGTAAGCTTTGCTATGAGGTGTATAGGTGAGGGTTCTGCTAACAAATGACGACGGGTTTTTCGCTCAGGGCATGCAGGTACTGAAGGGCATTGTATCTCAGGCTTTCTCAGAAGTATGGATATCGGCTCCTGCGCGAAATTGCAGTGGTATGAGCAGATCTATAAGTGTAGGTGTGCCTGTAGAAGCACGTAAGGTCAATGATAGGGAGTATACTATCTCTGGTACACCAGTTGACAGTGCAGTGTTGGGATTGCACATAATGAAGAGTGTTGCAGGAGTTTTGCCGGATTTGGTATTATCTGGCATTAACTACGGTTCTAATGTTGGGAGCAAAGTCTTATACTCTGGCACTATAGCTGCAGCGGCAGCTGCTGCCTCTATGGGGATTCCGTCGATTGCTATTAGTCAGGAATATTGTGGTACTGATATCAACTGGGGGAATTCAGAGAAAGTTGTGCTAGACATAGTAAAGCAGCTGATGGATGATCCGCGTTGGGATAGAAAGTCTGTTATGAGTATTAATATTCCACATTTTGATATTTTGGGTATGCACTTCACTGAGCAAGGTGATTATTGCCCATGTGGTGATGTTGCTGATGCACCTGGACAGGAGCCAGATTGCACTATCTATACAATATGCGATGTGAATAGAGAGACAAAATTAGAGCGATTCCAAAAGGCTAGCAGCGAGATGTTGCGTGCGGGGTATATCATGGTTACTCCTGTTTGTTCTGATCTCACAGACCATAGTACTTTGAATCGCATGCTAGATAGTTAGCAAGGGTTAACTATTATGTATCCAGTATACCTGGCTTATGTTCTAGGCTTCAGCATCTTGGCATTGTTTGGTGCATATGTTGTGAGGAGCTTTCTGAAGAGTAAGCAGGTGCTTAGAGAAGTAGTTAATAATGCAAAGAAAACATAAGCGTGTTCTTTTTATAGCTGTTTCATTTATAGCTTTAGGGTGCGTATCTGCTTTTGTGTTGTTTGAGCTCAGCAAAAGTATATCCTTTTTCTGCACTCCCACCGAACTCGTATATGATCCTATAAAGTCATCTCGCTATCCTATCCGTGTAGGGGGAATGATAGTTAAGGGTAGTATTGTGCGGTATGGTGATTCAGTAACTTTTTCCATAACGGATTTAGAGACTGAACTGGAGATTACATATAGAGGAGTGTTACCTCCGCTGTTTGCTGAGGATGTTGGTGCTATAGCGAAGGGGCGATTTGTAGATGGGATGTTTGTAGCGGAAGAACTCTTAGCCAAACACGATGAAAAATATATGCCTAAAAAGTATTCATCGTCAGGTACTGCTGTTGTTGGTAGTTAGCCTATTGAAAAAATCTATAGCAGAATTGCGTGAAGCCATGCGAATCACTGCTAGGTACTAATGCATTAGGTGTCTTGTATCGCTATTCTCCTCTCAAGATATTCCAGTTGATCATTGAGGTATTCCTTTAACTTGTGACTTCACAACTCTGGATATTGGAATATAGCCTTAGATCATTACCTACTTAGTTAATAGTTCTTTTGTTAGTTTCCGAGTTATGGATTGTTCTCTGGCGTTTAAGAACATCATTTTCCAGATGCTACTGATATATCTCATTCCTGGCTAACTCTTATCCTCTCAATATTTTTCACTTTTCAAACCATATGCTAAAGGACATTAGCATGTCTTTGGATTGAATTGCTTTGCTAATCTTGTAGCTTCGTATTATCAAAATAAGCAGCGTAGTAGTAAAAATTTTCGTACTCTCTGTTGATGCACATGCCTCAGCAGTGATGACACGCACAGGTGTGCAGAAATGATATGATACTGGTATGCTAATGACTATATACAGAAAATTGTTGTAATCTTGAAGGGTATTAGACAATAGTGTATCCGCGCAAAACTTGTGTGTAGGTCACTACAAGTTTCACAATAATTAACAAAAGTGAAGCAGTGGCGACCCCGCACTCACGTTATGAACCACCCGATATGTTTCATCCGTAAATTCCCTCAACTTTTGTTCCGTGTTTATGGTGCTTTCCAAGTTGATGAGCTATTGAAGCGCAGTAACATCCTTAGTTATTAGAGAAGAGAGCAGTCGGTTATATTGCTTTGTTTCTGAATTTTTTATCCATTACAAGCATGACACGTTGTATATCTTCTGATTTTACATACTATAACGTAATAACTTGTGCGAAAGGGTTCTAAAGCGTCTTTAAGATCTTGTCTATCTCACCAGCAGGATCTGAACTTTGTGTAATCATACGACCTATAACAAGGTAATCAGCTCCAGCTTCAAGTGCATCCTTAGGAGTATCAACTCTTTTTTGATCTCCTGTGACCGATTGAGCCATCCTTATTCCCGGTACTACAAGTTTCAAAGATGGATACTTTTTACGTATATTAGCTACCTCTTTTGCAGAGCAAACTATTGAGTTGAGACCCGAGCATACTGCAAGATCTACTAGGTTCATAACGTGCGCTTCAACTGAGGAATTTATCCCACAAGCTCTAAGATCAACATCGTCCATACTAGTGAGAACAGTCACCCCAACGGGCTCTATATTGCATCCCTTAAGAGCATCGATAGCTCCTATAATCATGTTTTTCCCACCGCTAACGTGTATGGTCAACATCTCTATAGCTGGAAAGTTTATAACGGACTTTAACGCACCACGGACTGTATTAGGAATATCGTGTAGCTTAAGGTCTAGAA
>NZ_JAHLEX010000027.1 GCF_023476575.1 Anaplasma phagocytophilum
AAACGAGCATAAGAAATGCAGCAACCGTGCGAAAACATAGATGGCAAGAGGATTAAATAACGCTATAGATCAGTAGCTAGCCTACTTTACATAAGGAAGCACTCTACCTGAAAGGAATCGTAATAACCAATCGCAACGCCTGGCGAAGTAGTCGAGGATTGGTATGCATAAGTTCTTAGGATACCACAGAAATATACGGGCTCGAGCATAAGAAATGCAGCCATTACAGCAAAACAGTGCATGGAAAAGAAGATTAAATCCAGAAAATTTTACTTTACAAAAACACACAACCTAAAAGGCGTCGCAGCAAATAAATTGCGACGCCCTCCAAGTTCCATCAATAAGACATGCTTGCATCAAGCAGTATAAGAGATGATTCCTAACATTAGAATCCGCCCATACCACCCATGCCGCCCATACCACCAGCACCAGCACCAGCAGCGTCGTTCTTACTAGGAACATCCACAACTACTGCATTCAAAGTCATAAACACTGCAGCAAGCGATACAGCTAGATCAAACGCAATACGCACCACCTTGAGAGGATCCATAACCCCAGAAGTAAAAGCATTTGCGTAGTTCATAGTATCTACATTGTAGATAAGCTCCTTATCGTTTTGCTTCAACAAGTGTTGAATGACACATGGCGCTTCTTCAGAACCAGAATTTTTGATAATCCTCTTGATCGGAGCACATGCAGCACGACGTATAATGTCTATACCCCATTGTTCGTCATCATTCTTGCCTTTTAGACCATCCAAAGACGAAAGCGCATATAGCAATGCAGCCCCACCACCAGGTACTACACCTTCTTCAACAGCAGCCCTAGTAGCATGCAATGCGTCTTCTACTCTGTCTTTACGCTCCTTAACCTCAACTTCGCTGGATCCACCAACCTTGAGCACAGCAACACCACCGGAAAGCTTAGCCAAACGTTCTCTAAGCTTTTCCTTGTCATAATCAGAACTAGAATTTTCTATTTGAGCTTTGATTTGATTAGTCCTGCTAGCTATGCTTTCGGAACTGCTATCAACACTACCGATAATAGTAGTTGCGTCTTTTGTAATGCGAACGCTCTTAGCAGTACCCAAATCGCTTAGAGCGATATCTTCCATCTTAACAGCAAGCTCATCATTTACTACATACTTAGCGCCTACTATTACAGCAATATCGCCTAGCATGTCCTTTCTTCTATCACCGAAACCAGGTGCCTTCACAGCAGCAACTTGAAGCCCACCACGGAGCTTATTAAGTACAAGTGTACTCAGAGCTTCACCTTCCACGTCTTCAGCTATAATGAGCAATGGTCTTCCAGCTCTCGCAACGTTTTCTAATATTGGTAGAATGCTTTGTACAAGATTAATCTTCTTTTCAGTGAGGAATATGTATGGATTTTCAAATTCCACAAGCATCTTTTCAGCATTTGTAACAAAGTAAGGCGAAAGATATCCGCGATCAAACTGCATACCGTCAGTCTTTTCAACTTCTAGATCCTTGAAGCCTTTGCTTTCTTCAACAGTTATAACACCGTCTTTACCAACTTCTTTAACACACTGTGCAATCTTGCTTCCTATGTTCTTGTCTCCATTTGCAGACAACGTTGCAACCTGTGCGATTTCATCTTCTTCCACTTCACGTCTCATAGACATCAACGCTGTTAGAACTGCTTCTTTAGCCTTAAGAATACCATTCTTTATGCTAACAATATCGGATCCCGCAGCTTTTGCTTTTGAGACTTCCTCGATCACCTTAGCTGTCAGTATGGAGCATGTAGTAGTTCCATCTCCCACCTTATCATTACACTGAGAAGCACTCTGAGTAATTATGCTCGCTATAGCGGCAGCCAGTGGTTCTTCAGGCTTTATACTCTTCATTACCTTGTAGCCATCCTTTGTGATCTCTGGCGACCCATAAGGCTTACTAATCGCTACAGTGAGGCCTTTAGGACCAGCAGTACAACCAACTGCATCTTCGAGGATGCGCACTACTTCCCTAATAGACTTATCTAACACCTCACCCGTGACTACCGTATTTGACATTTTTGAACCTCCTAAACTTTAGACCAATAGAACAAACAACTCGGGCATAAGACTATGCTTCCTTAGCTATTATGTCACTCTCCTTCATCACTATGAACTTCTTACCGTCGAACTCTATTTCATTACCAGCCCACTGACGGTAGTAGACACAATCACCTACCTTAACAGACATAGGTGTAACCTTACCATCGCTGTTTGATGCACCAGGTCCTACAGAAACAACTTTGCCCTTTGTAGGCTTCTTTTTTGCTGAGTCAGGAAGCTGTATTGGAGAATTGGGATTACTATCCTCCAAGGCTTCTACTAACACATTATCATGCAACATAGCTAGATTCATAAACTACCCTCCAAAACGCCTGTAACTCATCAATTACGTCACAGTTACTTTAGCGGTATATAAGCGTCACGAAATCGAATTTCAAGTGCTATGAGCTCATTTTTTAGTTTTATCTTTGAAATTAAAAAAAGATATATGCCTTCTAAGCGTGATTAAGAAAGCAAGTATCATGTTACATTAGAGAAAAAGTTAGTTTATTTTCCGGAAATTTACATACTTATCAATTGTCACAACATGTAGCACTACTATGCTCGAAAGTAGAGATGCTGAGCGTAAAAGACAGCAGCTAGGTCATCGTGAACGGCTGCGTCAGAAAATTCTTAATGGGAATGGTGATGGAGTGTTCGACTATGAAATATTAGAGCTCCTCCTATGTTCAACACGTGGTAGAGTAGACTTAAAGCCGGTTGCTAAGCGATTGCTGGAGAGATTCGGGAACCTATCACAGGTGTTGTATGCTGATATTAATGAAATTAGAAAAGTCAAGGACATGGGGGATGCCTCAGTAGCAATGCTTGTATGTGTTAGAGAAGCGCTGATCAGGGTTATGAGGGGTAATATAACAAGCTGTGTTATATTAGATAAGTGGCCCAAGTTGCTTGATTATCTGAGAGTAAAAATAGGCAACTCCACCATAGAAAACTTTCTTGTACTCTACCTCAATAAGCGATACGGCCTGATAACAGATGAGGTACAAAGCACGGGTACAGTAGACGAAACTCCGCTATATATTAGAGAGGTAATAAGGAGGGCATTGCTGTGTGGAGCCGTATATATCGTGATATCACATAATCATCCCAGTGGTGATCCGAGACCCTCGAAAGCTGATGTCTATGTTACAAATAAGCTGCGTATTGCATGCAATAGCATGAATATAGAATTAGTTGATCATGTTATTGTAACTTCGAAACGTCACTATAGTTTTAATACTAATGGGTTATTATAAGCCATAATAGAGGCCTTGACGGGGCATATCTTTCAAAGTAGTATGCGTGTTCCTACGTTGTACATGCAGATTATTCGTGGATATCGAGTGGCAAATTTCCAGTGAGTTAGTGGAGTACGAAGTTGCAGTTAATGCAATGGTTTCGAGAGTAGATAAAATAGTACAGGGTTCCGCTAAAGAAATGATATGGTTGCTGGAGCATCCACCTGTGTACACTGCTGGTACGAGTGCTAATTCTAGTGATCTTCTGATAGATAATCTTTTTCCGGTTATAAAAACTACTCGTGGTGGAAAATACTCCTACCACGGTCCAGGGCAAAGGGTAGTTTATGTTATGCTTGACCTCAAGTGCCGGGATAAGTGCGATGTTCGTGCATATGTGAGAGACTTAGGTGCATGGATAGTTAATACTCTCGCGGAGTTTGCTGTTGATAGCTATTTCAGTAGTGAAAATATTGGTGTATGGGTACAAAACGGCATACATAGTGAAAAAATTGCTGCGTTTGGTATAAGGTTGCGTCGGTGGGTGACTTACCATGGTGTTGCCATAAACATAAGTACAGACCTTACACATTACTCCGGAATTGTTCCCTGCGGCATTTTAGGTTCAGGGGTTACATCTTTGAGGGCTTTGGGCAAAGAGGTGACGTTTGAACAATTTGACTCGGTTCTCAAAAAGGAGTTCTACAGAGTTTTTTCATAAAGTCACATCAATCAACGGTTCTGTATGTGTTGTATACTCTTGTGTTTATTGCGATGCACGAGAGAGATAGAGGGTTTGATGCTCTGTTCAGGGGTCATGTGGCCATTTAGCTAATAAATATGTAAATGGCGTTATTGAAGTCTGGAGAGACTGTGTTGGGGATGTTTGTCTTTAGACTTAGGAGGGCACTTAACGCATGGAGCAGGGCCTGTAGAAGACATTAAGTATTTGCCCAAAATCTAGTGTAGGATGCCTTGGCAGCAGTGAAAAACGCTTTCATCTGGCTTTGCATACCGTCTTCCTTGATACTACAATACGGCTATCCTGCACTTTTCTCTTTTTTCCACGCATTCTCAGCAATGCACTAAGTAGGTTGCCTTAACACGGGTATAACACTCTTTTATTCGGCTTTATATACTGTCTTGCCTGAAACTACAGTGCGGAGCACTTTGCCCTTCACTTTTCTTCCTTGAAAAGGAGAGTTTTTCGATTTGCTGGAGAATTTTGCTGTGTCTATAGTCCACACATACTCTAAATCAAATATCACCAAATCTGCTACTAGCCCCTTGGCTATTCTACCTCGGGGTAGCCTTAATATCTCTGCCGGTTTGCTTGTGAGTTTGGAGAGGACGTCCATGAGGCTTATACCTGCATTGTGGTACAGTTCCAGTGATAGAGGTAGCAGAGTTTCTAGCCCCACTATACCAAATGCACAGCACGATATAGGACGCGTTTTCTCCTGAGCAGCGTGAGGAGCATGATCAGTAGCTATGCAGTCTATCGTGCCGTCTTCTAAGCCAGAAATCATACTCAGGCGGTCCTCTTCTGTTCGCAGAGGAGGATTCATTTTTGCCATTGTGCCATGTTCTAAAACTGCATTTTCATTGAGCAGGAAATGGTGCGGAGTAACTTCACACGTGACGTGCAGTCCTTCACGTTTTGCAGCTCGCACAGCATCTAAAGCCTTTTTTGTTGAGATATGCAACACATGATAATGTGCACCAGGCACTTCACGTAACAACTGTATATCTCTACTGACCATTATGCTCTCAGATATATCTGGTATACCCTTTAAGCCTAGTTCCCGTGACACAAGACCTTCATTGATACACCCTCCATCGGAGAGATTGCAGTCTTCTGCATGTTGCGCCACGACAACACCCAAATCCTTGGAGTACTCGAAGGCCCGTTTCATGTACAGTGCGTTCATGACGGGTAACCCATCGTCTGTAAAGCCAAGTGCACCTGCATTCTTGAGCGATGCCATGTCGCACAGCTCACCATCGGATTTAGTAATTGCTCCGTAGAATTCTATGTTTACACAAGAGCTCTCCAAGGCCCTCATTTTAAGATACTTTGCGATCAATACATTCTCTAGGCGAGGGGTAGTATTTGGTTGGCATACAACTGTGGTAATGCCACCGGCTGCAGCTGCCTTGCTACCAGTATCTACGGTTTCTTTGTGTTCTCCTCCTGGTTCTCTTAGGTGCACATGCAGATCAATAATGCCTGGCATCAAGATATGTCCCTCACAATCCACAACCTCGTTAGCCTTAAAAGCCGTACTGTTTTGATCGAAAAAACCCGAACCAAAGTCCAAAATTTCCTTACCTTTAGTCAGAAGATAACCCCTATAGTCAGTGCCGGATGCTGGGTCAATGATTCGTGCATTTATGTATGCAACCGTATACTCATTACACTGACCACCCTGTAAGAGAGACCAAGTCTGTCTTTCACTAACCACAACAATCACGCAGTATACAACACACAGTTAGGGTATATCTAACCTATTGAGATAGTCAATTATTTCTTCCGTTAATAGCTTAGCTACTTCTACCTTCGTCATCATCTGAAAGGGTCTTACGGAATCTCTAGTGACTATAGACACTTGATTGTAGTTACTATGCACTACGGGTTCGTGCCCATTCACATAATAGTGATTGGCAATTATCCAGTCGCATCCCTTATAAGCCAATTTATTTTTTGCGGATTCGATTAAGTTTTCTGATTCCAGGCAAAACCCTATGACGAGTTTCGGTCTATTTTTATTTATGCTGATGCATTTTACTATGTCCGGACTGTGTAGCATGTCTATTCGATCCACAGCATGCTTTTTCAACTTGTGTTTGGAACGATAAGGTACCCAATCCGTAATAGCAGCGGTGAGAATGGCTACATCTACGGGTAACAGCGATAAGCAGGTATTGAGCATATCTGCTGAGGTATTTACATGGTACATCTGATATAGGTCTTGCCTAGGTGCAAGGGCTACCGGGCAAGATACTAACTTTACATCCCAGCCTATCTTCCCCATGCACTCTGCCAGAGCATAACCTTGTTTTCCAGAAGAACCGCTGCTTATGTATCGAACTGGGTCGATATACTCCCTAGTAGAACCAGCTGTTATGAGTACGCTAGCCATGCAGATAATCTCTATTAAAAACTGCGCTAAATATAGCCCTGCACATGCAGTCTTGCAAAAACTCTCTACAATTTAAAAATTTCCTAATGATGGACGCGCTCTAAAAGCGGCTGTAGAATTTCTGCGCTATGTATTTTGGGTGGTGCTATGAGTGTTAGGGTAGAACATGATAGTATGGGCAGTGTTGAGGTGACAGGTGAGCATTACTGGGGTGCTCAAACTCAGCGTTCGCTTGTGAATTTTAAAATAGGTGAGGAGAAGATGCCTTTACCGTTGATCAGGGCATTGGGCATAGTTAAGCTCGCTGCAGCGCGCGTCAACATGGCTAATGGAAGCATTGATGAGTCTGTGGGAAAAGCAATATGTGCAGCGGCTCAAGAGGTTGCAGAGGGCAGATTAGACGGGGAGTTTCCCCTAGTAGTGTGGCAAACTGGCTCCGGAACTCAGACTAACATGAATGCCAATGAGGTGATTGCCAATAGGGCAATAGAAATGCTTGGTGGTGAGATAGGAAGTAAGTCGCCTGTGCATCCTAATGATCACGTAAACTGTTCGCAATCTTCAAATGATGTATTTCCCACTGCGATGCACATCGCGGTAGTTTTGGAAGTGACAAAGAACTTACTACCTAATTTATGTATATTGCAAGAAGCCCTCAAAGCGAAGGTAGAGGAGTTTTCTGGCATAGTGAAAGTAGGGCGTACTCACTTACAAGATGCCACTCCATTATTTTTAAGTCAGGAGTTCTCAGGGTATGAATACCAAGTTAAACAGAGTATAGAACGTATTAGGTCATCCATGAGTGGTCTTTACCAGCTTGCACAAGGGGGTACAGCTGTGGGTACCGGTCTAAATGCGAAGAAGGGTTTTGCTGAGAGTTTTGCTGCAGAAGTTGCAGATATCACTGGATGTCCGTTTGTGACAGCAGAGAACAAGTTTGAGGCTTTGGCTACACATGATGCCCTAGTTGAGTTTAGTGGTACTCTGAATACTTTAGCAGTCAGCTGTATGAAAATAGCTAATGACATAAGGATGCTGGCTTCAGGGCCTAGATGCGGTATAGGTGAGATTATTCTTCCAGCTAATGAGCCTGGATCTTCGATTATGCCTGGCAAAGTTAATCCTACTCAGTGTGAAGCGATGACTATGGTATGTGCTCAGGTTATGGGTAACCATGTTGCAGTTTCTGTCGGTGGATCAAATGGTCATTTTGAGCTCAATGTATTCAAACCTGTAATAGCATACAATGTGTTGCAGTCTATTCGGCTTTTATCTGACGCATCACTGAGTTTTGCACAAAAATGTATAGTTGGGATAAAGCCAGATGTAGAACGTATAGAAACTTTGCTAGGGGCATCGCTTATGTTGGTTACCGCGCTGAATCGTCATATCGGTTATGATAATGCTGCAAAAGTAGCTAAGTTTGCATTTGAGAATCGTGTTACCTTAAAAGAAGCCGCTGTTACCCTGAAGCTTGTTGATGCTGAAGAGTTTGACAGAATTGTGGATCCTGTCAAAATGGTCACACCAAACTGATAATTGGGACTTTAGTTTGTGTACCAATCTCAGAGTAGATAGTTGTACTTTTCCTTCTCGTGGGTGTTTATAGATGGCATGGCTGTAGGCACCCTGGTTCTTGAATTCTGTTTAAAAAAATGGATTTCTCCAAAAATAATTGTCTTTCTATAGGAATAGAACGGTGATACCGTATTTTAAAGAGGGATAATTCATGAATGATTGTGCATGATAAGTGAAGTACAAATATATACTTTTATTTCTTTGTGGGGACGAGGAAAATAAGCGGTGATCCCTCTGATTAAGTATGGTAATTAAGGTTTTAAGACACTCTATTGTGTGCTTGCTACCGTGCGAAGGCGAGTTTGTATTGACACAGATATTGCGACATGATACCATTAGCTCCTTGGAAGAGCATTTCGGTGGTGTATATGTCAGGAAGTGACGAATACAAGGAGATTATTAAGCAGTGTATAGGAAGTGTCAAGGAAGTCTTCGGAGAAGGTAGGTTTGACGATGTTGTTGCTTCCATAATGAAGATGCAGGAAAAGGTTCTTGCGTCTAGTATGCAGCAAGACGATACTGGAACTGTCGGACAGATAGAGTCCGGTGAGGGTAGTGGTGCAAAGTTGTCTGACGAACAAGTTCAGCAGTTGATGGATAGCATTCGAGAAGAGTTCAAAGATGATCTTAGGGCTATTAAAAGAAGGATTCTCAAGCTCGAAAGGGCTGTTTACGGCACTAATACTCCTAAAGAAAACTAATTTGTTTGTGTAGGAGAGGCGTTATGGTGGATTCCATGTTGTTACTCTGCCTTGCGCCTGTGCCTATTCCTCTCATGGTATTCTCGAACCGGTATCACTTTTGGAGTTCTACCAGCCGCTAACTCTTCTAGAGATATCAGCGTGGCTTTTGCTGCAGCCAGCGTCGTGCTATGGGGTATTTTTTTCATCATGGCGGTCCTTCTTATGTCCGCGCTGTCGGATATTGTTTTTATGCCCTCAGATGTGTTGATCACGAGTGAGATCTCGTTGTTATTTAGCATATCTACTATGTGTGTGCTGCCCTCACGTACCTTATTTACGTGTGTTGAAGGTATATTGAGTGCATTGAAATAATTGTTGGTGCCCTTAGTGGATAGGACTTCGAAGCCCAACTCTATAAGCTTCTTCGCCAGTACTGCAGCTGCTGGTTTATCGCTGTTCTTTACTGATATGAAGACTTTACCCGAGGTTGGTAGTTCATAACCCGCGGCAGCTTGGGATTTCAAAAATGCCATGCCAAAGGTTTCATCGATGCCCATGACTTCACCGGTTGACTTCATTTCAGGGCCCAGCAGTGGGTCTGCGCTTGCAAATCTAGAGAAGGAGAAAACAGCCTCCTTAACTGCTGTGTAAGGCATTTCGTTTATTTCTTGATCTATGGACAGCTTATTTCCCAACATAACCGAAGTCGCAATTTTTGCTACAGGAACACCTGAAGCTTTGGCAACAAATGGAACGGTTCTACTTGCCCTGGGGTTGACCTCAAGTATATAGAGTTCCTTGTCTTTTATTGCGTACTGTATGTTTAAAAGACCTCTGACGTTGAGTGCAAGAGCAACTTTTTTAGTGCACTCTGCTATCAAGTCTACTATCTCCTTGCCCAGAGTGTAGTGAGGTAAGGAGCATGCCGAATCTCCAGAATGAATACCAGCTTCTTCAACATGTTCCATAATTCCAGCTATATAGACATTGTTACCATCGCATATGGCATCTACATCCACTTCTGCCGCATCATTCAGGAATTCATCAATCAATAAACAGCCGGTATCGAACACATTCTTGTTAATGTGCAAATAAGACGATAGTGCGCTGCGATCGCGCACAACAGACATAAATTGCCCTCCGATCACATAGGAAGGTCTGAGCAATACCGGATATCCCACCTCTTCAACTTTGCGTAATACTTCGTCTGCTGTAACGCAGGTGATGCTTCTAGGTTGTTTGAGTCCCAAAGACTGTAATAACCCCTTAAATTTCATTCTATCTTCTGCAAGATCGATAGATTCAAAATCTGTCCCGATTACATGTACTGTTTTTTCTTTAAGTATCTTTGCCAACTTCAAAGGAGTCTGTCCCCCGAGCTGCACTATCACCTTAACCGAAGCAGCGCCTTGAGATTCATTACGAATTATGTCCAATACGCATTCCCTAGATACAGGTGAAAAGTATAGCCGATCTGATATGTCGTAGTCGGTAGATACGGTTTCTGGGTTGCAATTTATCATTATTGCTTCCAAGCCTAGCTGTTTGACTGTAAACGCAGCATGTACGCACGTGTAATCGAACTCTATACCCTGGCCTACGCGGTTAGGGCCACTGCCAAGGATTATCACCTTCTCTTTGTTAGTAACATGTGATTCGCACTCAGGGGTGTTTATGGAGTCCCCTTCATAGCACCCATACATATACGCGGTGTTTGTACGAAACTCACCAGCGCACGTGTCAATACGCTTATATACAGGGTTGACCGATAGTTTTTGTCTTAAATCCTCCACATAATCCACACTGACATTACCAAGCTCAGCCAACCTTGCATCAGAAAAGCCCATTTTCTTGAGATATAACAAGCCTTCCTTGGTAGTGGGTAAGCCATTTTGCTTTATGTCACTTTCACAAGTTACAATGCGCGATATTTGTTGTATAAACCAAGGATCATAGCACGTAATCTCATTTATTTTCTGGCTACTTACTCTCATACGTATTGCATCTGCAATCATCAAAATTCTGCCAGGAGAAGGATTGGCAAGTTCCTTATATACGTGTTCTATACATGTATTTTCGTCAAAGACCTCATTTAGCCCCGTATATCCAACTTCTAGAGAGCATAGTGCCTTTTGTAGTGCTTCAGGTAATGATCTTCCGACGGCCATAACTTCACCTACGGATTTCATAGATGTCGATAGTGCTTGGTCAGGAACTCTGAACTTCGCAAAGTCAAATCTCGGAATCTTCACTACCACATAGTCCATTACGGGTTCAAATGACGCCGGAATCGAGATAGCGCAATCATTCACAATTTCATCTAGTGTGTATCCCACAGCTAATTTTGCGGCTATTTTAGCGATAGGAAAACCCGTGGCTTTTGAAGCAAGGGCAGAGGATCTGGACACTCTAGGATTCATTTCTATAACAACAATCTCGCCGTCGCGTTGCGGATTAACAGCGAATTGCACGTTCGAGCCCCCTGTTTCTACTCCTATTTCTCTGAGAATATCAAAGGAGATATTGCGCATTTTTTGATATTCTTCATCACGTAATGTTAAAGCAGGTGCTACAGTAATACTATCACCCGTATGCACGCCCATAGGATCTATGTTTTCTATGGAGCACACAACAATGCAATTATCTCTGCAATCCCGCATGACCTCCATCTCAAACTCTTTCCAACCTATGATTGACTCGTCAACTTGCACTTCGGAAGTTGGAGACATCACAAAACCACGCTTCACCGCTGCATAGAATTCTGATTCTGTAGTAGCTATGCCGCCTCCTATGCCTCCTAAGGTGAAAGAAGGTCTTATAATAGCGGGGAGCCCTATATATTCCAAAGCTGGTGTTATAGGTTCACCTTGTCGAATTATAACACTTTTAGGGCACTTAGCTCCTACCTTGCGTACGGCTTCTCTGAATAAACCTCGATCTTCTGCTTTTCTTATGGCCGTGTGGTTTGTTCCGATCATCTCTACATTGTGCTCAGATAATACTCCCTTATCGAAGAGTTCCAATGCGACATTTAATACAGTTTGCCCACCTACCGTTGCCAATAGCGCGTCGGGTTTTTCTTTAATGATAATCTGTTCTATGAAGTTTGCGGTTATGGGCTCGATGTATGTAGAATCAGCCAAATCTGGGTCAGTCATAATAGTAGCAGGGTTAGAATTGACCAGAATAGTGCGATAGCCCTCTTCCCGTAGTACTTTACATGCTTGGGTTCCAGAGTAATCAAACTCGCATGCCTGTCCTATAACTATCGGGCCTGCTCCTATAATGAGGATACTTTCAATACCTGTGCGCTTTGGCATCTATGTTCTATATTTTTAATAAATTCCGAGCATGTTACTACTAATGTGAGCAAAAAGCAAAAGTGTCGTATGGTTTAATTCTAAAATGTAACGGCTGTCTAAACTTACGATAAAGGACTTATGGGCAATCATTCAAGTGTGAGGCAGCCATAAGAGTGGTAGGTTTGAGATTGACCAAAATAGTGCGATAACCTTCTTTCCGGAGTATTTTACATCCTTGGGTTCGAAAGTAATTAAACTTATATGCCTGTCCTATAACTAACGGTCGGGCCCGCTCCTATAATGTGGATACTTTACAATGCCTATGCGCTTGGGAGCCTATTTGTAAAGGACTTGTTGGTAAAATAATTGTATGCGAAACCACAAGTCGTCTCTAAGCACTCTGCAGATCGTACTACAAACCACCATAGCACTCTTCTCACCCATCCTGCCGCATGTAACGCACTAT
>NZ_JAHLEX010000028.1:0-8351 GCF_023476575.1 Anaplasma phagocytophilum
GAGGTGTATAGTAAGATCTGGGGCAGCGCTTCAATTACTGTATAAGTGAGTGTTTCACCATTTTAATAGTTGCAGAGCTCTTTATTCATACTATTTTTAAATTACTATCTTACTTTTTATCAATAGTATAGTTATTATGATAAATCGACGTATCTATATTGTTATAGGCAAGTTCATAGTAAGCGATGCCTTTAGAGGAATTATAATGTTTTCTTCATAATAGCAACATTACGAGCTGAAGATTTACCCTGTTCTTTTAATCGTTATAAGAAGCTCTTAATCTATTTCTTTTAAATCCTTTATTTTTGTACTTGATTTTAGATCGAATATGTAAATACTCTTGTGGCTCTTAGCCAGGGTTTTAACATATAAGATACTAAGAGAAATTTATTTAAGCTTATGAAGTCCACCCTAATAATATTCCTCAGTATTTTCAACAGAAAAACTGTTGCATAAAGAAAAAACTCACAATCTTATACGTGTCATGCAATAATATATCAGTAACATAAAAATTTATCTACATTCTTTTAAAAGCATAAAACAAATGTGGCTCATAACCTGTAACAGCGGTGATAATAATTTTATTAATTTTTATTTAAAACTATTTTAAAATTAATTTTTCTGTGCTAAACTAAAGCATAAGTTATTAGGATCTTTCGAGTAATGACAGCTATAATGTCAGTTTTTATAAGATGCCTCCTGATAAAGCCTAAAAAGAATTTTTATATCCATATAATTTGTTAAATGCATTACTAATGTATATCTTAAAAGCAATGGTAATTTTTTAAACACAGCGATTATGTAAGGTAGTCGAGGATTTTTTAGGGTATTCGTTTTCTTTGATCGTGTAAGTGTTGTGAGTAAGTTCAGATAATTTATAAGTTAGGAAATAGTAAAAGGGTATGTAATACAGCGCGAGATCGGGATGTTTCTTAAGTTAAATCAGAAATTAAAGAAGATCTCACTTGGGCTATCAAAGCGTAGGTATCTCTTTTAGTATTTTCTGATAGTTAAAAAAGTAGTTAAGAAACTATAAAAATTCTAGCATATATGGCTCAGTTTTTCTAGATATATGAAGATAACTAGGCAGTATACGGTTTTTAAGATCTTAGCACTCTTGTGCTTTATTCTCTGAGGGCCCCTTTAATTTAATATTATTAAAGAATATTGGTTTTATATGAATAATCTTAAGGAAGATAAAAGAGAAGTTGCGTTCTCTCAGCTTGGAAAAAAGACGCGTTTGTCATCAAGGCAGTTATTATATGTTGTAACATCCATTGTACTTTCGTTAGTAGCAACTTTGGTAGCAATTCTACTTCACACGCAATACGGATTTCCCTTGATGGGATTGAGTATTCTAAGTGTTGCTGTCATGCAAGGTACGTTTGTTTCTTATGTGACTATAGACGCTTTAGCTACAAGGTATATTAACTCTAAAATTTTTCTTCCTATGGTTACTGTTGCTGCTATAGTCGCATTTGCAGTGATGTTTCAATACGGGTTACCAGCTGCACTTACGGAATTAGGACTAAATAGTATTGCAGTATCAGTTCTCTTAGCTACATGTTTGTCTCATACATTGCTGAAGTCGTTAGCTATAAAGATATCCTCTAAGATTGAGGAGAGGTCTTTAAAGAGTATAGAAACAGCGCAGGAAAATTCACAGGGTATAAAAAATAGTCAAGAAAAGGCTGCCAATGCTGGGAAACCTCGGGTTATACTAGAGGCGGCAGATATTGCTCGTGAAGCTCAAGGAGAGCAAAGTGCAGAGGCAGGTGTTTTCTTGCATGAAGGTAGAAAAATTCTGCGGGTAAAAGGGGGTGACAAAGCTTCCGATGCAGGCGCATTAAAGTCAACTGCAGGTCCTGCTGAAGATACAACACAAGTAATTCCGTCAGGAAATAATACATCTTCTATCGAAAAACATCCTAAACCAAATCCTGCTAGGAAGCAAAATCAAAGAGCTTCAGTAAAAGAAAGTCATGCTTCTCTGCCCACAGCAACTCCTGCAAAAGTATCTGTAGACGATACGCGACAAGGCACTCAAAAAGTTAACAGCTCGCAAGTTTCTGTGCAAGATAAGAGAGTAATACAAAAGGGAAATGCTAGTAATTCCGGAAAAAATGGATTAATAAAAGCAATTCATAGGATTCCTCAAATCAATACAGTGGTAGAGCATGACGTTAGTGCTATTACTTCTTCGGATATAATGAATAATGTTATTAAATCTATTAGATTTGGGAATGATGGTTATTATGGCGGTAGCGGGCGACTTATAGAGGTCTTACATAAGGGTAATGGCGCTACTACAGAAGATAAAATGCATGTATTCATTAATTTTGATAGTACGCCATGGGCTAAGCGTATATGTGCAGATACGGAAGTTTTTGATGATATTAGACGAGGGATTCGGAAAAAGGATATTGTGGAAGAAGTAGTAAAAGAGGGTTTTACTAACTTGTATTATGATGGTTATAGAGATAAATTTTGTGTAGGGCAATCGCGAAAGTTTCCAGTAAATAAAATTATCGTATACATAGGGGGTACTCAGGAGGACGCGGCAAAGAAAGTTAAAGCTCACGCACCGCTTGCTCACAATGAGCTATTCCTACAGTTTAAATGTGACAATTTAAAAAGTAGTGATTATCAAATAGGGCTAAAAAAGGTATTGGAATTAACCAGTAGCGCGTGCAATGTAGAGCTATGCACATATATACCAACGGCAGAAATAAACAACAGAATCGTCGCGAAAATGTTAGATGTGAATCAGGTACAGGAGAACGATTTATGGAGTAGCCTGTGTAAGCAATACCTGAAATATAGCGCAGGATTGTGTAGCAACAGCGGTACAACCCTTGGCTCTGAGAGGGGATTAAAAAAGTATATTGCTAGAAATATTGATAAGGTTTCCGCGCTGCTAAATAGTGGGATACTACCGAAAAAAAGTAGGATTTGTGCCCAAAAAATATTGGATACTATAAACGACAGAAGTATTGATGATCTCGATTCTACTACCCTTGACCCTACTGTTGAAGAAAGTTGCGTGCTTACGCAATTCTGCGCAGTATATTCTCATGGAAATGAATTATTTAATGATTTAAGCCTTCGGGATCGTCAAGCGTTAGTACAGCAATTCTTGGCAGATGGTTCTTTCAGGGCTGCGTTGATAAATCACGCCCTGCATGCCATGTTCAAATTTGTGCAATCGGAGAAAGACCGTGTACATTATAACATGCAAGATATAGAAGAAAAGATGCCTTATTTATGTAGGCAAATACCTGGTTTGGCAGTAATTGCTTTTCAGGTAGTATCTGCTGTTATAAAAGGGGAAGTGCGAAGAAAAAAAGCTAGCTCTGTACGCAAAACTAAAAATGTAAATCATGAGTCTGTAGAATCATTGCTATTTAGGATAGCAAATATCAATCTACCAGATAATACCATTATTGAGAAGACAAAAGAAGATATAGGTAATGAAATATCCCCATATAATTGTGGAATATCCTCATCTAATTTAAGTTTCTTTCTTAATAATATTATGTCTTCGTCTAATTTTAAGAGGTATGAAGATTTACCAATAGGTATGCAGATACAGAAGTGCTTATGTTCAAATGATCCTGAAGTAATAAAAAAACTGGCAACGGCGGTTATTTTAACTGATCTTCAAGGAGGGCATGTTATTGATACTTCCCTGTATGCTTCGTTTAAGCAGAGATGTAATACTCAAGAAATTGGAATATTAGACCACATTATTCATCCGCGAGATATTAAGAAATTTTTATTTTTGCAGAATGCATTAAAGCCAGAAGTAGTTGACGTTACTCATTCAGTTATTAATTCTCAAGGTGAGTGTATATTGCATGGGCTAGAACATGATTATGACCCACCTTCGCCGCCAATGCCTCCAAAACCTACATCTAGAATGAGAGATGTATTTCACAAATGTGCGTCCTGGATGGGTATAGGGTTATTAAATGGGAGTGATAATAAGCCGGGTTACGAAACTTTATCGAAAAGTCGTAATAGCATATTAAAAAGGATTGATGCTATAGAACCTAAAGGATTATGGGAAAATAAGGAAGTAGATGTAAACGGCCTGTCTAACGCTTCTAATAGGCAAGTTGTCTTATCACTTTATGTTAAGACAAAAAGTGATGTTGTTGTTGATCAAAAATTTATTGAGTGTTTAGATATGGCGCGGAGGAACACCGATGGTGTTCCTGTATTATTATCAAGACAAGGACAATTTGTAGATTTTGCTATTAATGGGAAAGAGTTTTCCGTTATTTCCGATAATGGTGTACTCAATGCTCAGATGGTTGCAGGGTACGGTAATGACATTCGCGTCATTGATTCTGTTTCAGACAATGTTATGCATCTTGTGTTAAAGTCCTCTATCCCTCATGATGTGAGGATATGTGAGGATAATTGTGATATATACGTCAATCCTACTAAAGGGAGCGATGCCGTATTGGTATGTGACGCAGAGGCGTGTTTATCTACTAGTAGTCTGCTTAGAGTTATGCTTTCTGACAATATTAAGTCAGAGGGTGGAAGTCTTCCATTTAAATTATATTCTCATTATTGCGAAGACACTATGCAGGTAGATGCTATTAATAATTTTGCCTTGTTTTCTTCTTATAAAAGTGCTGCTAGGGATATGGGTATTTTATCTAAACCAATAGCAGAAGTGTTAAATGGAGAAGTTGTTACCTCTGATAGAGGTACGTCTTTAGGTTTTCTGTCTATGATTTTCGGACTTTTATATACAGGGAATGACCTGGCGCCTGAATCTATCGCTCAACTCCATCACTCATACTGTATTCAAGAAGTAGAGGCGAATTTATTAAAGCATTTTTTCTCAGACATACGTTTTCGTGATCTCGTTATATCATCAGCATTCTTGCAAATTGCTGAAGCTATATCGGCGCATGGTGATGACAGGGCGCAAAGCCATGTGGATTTTCCAATATTGCTTAAACAAATGCCTGTATCACTAGAGATTTTCAAGGTAATAGCGGCATCTGCTAGGGGGCAAGAGTTATCGTATGAAGACGAACAATACATTGAAGCTTCTGTATGTAATAGCATTTTACTTGCTGCCGGAAAAGAAAACGCTGTTTTGGAAGAAAATGTAGGTTTTATAGAAAAAGCGTGCCGTCAAACTCAAGATTTCAATGAAGTTCTCTATGCATATCTTCTAAATAGGAAGAGCTTTCTGGGGATAGCTGCAGGTGAGCGCAAGGATAATCTAGAAATGATAAAAGATGTATCCCAGAGAGCACGCTCTCCGGATTCTGAAGTAAGAAATGCTATATTTGGTGCTTTGCAATCTGTTGATTACACTGAACTTGACTCTTCTTTGCTCTCAAAAGCCATGTCATTAGCATGCGCAGATTACTTCCGACGTTTTATGCTTCAAACATTTATTCCTAATGAAAGAACCGATAATTGCGTCAACTTATACGACGTTAAACAAGGCTTTTACAATGCTTTTCAGAGTTTTAAATGTAGTAGAAGTGATCTGATAGCTTCGGGATTTTTTACAGAATATATGCCTAAATACATAAAAATTAGATATCCCTTGGTGGTTAATAATTGTATAGGCGTATATCACGCTAATGGACCATTCTATAAACAATATACAGTTACTCCAAGAAATATTGATAGCGAGTCTATTGCTGCATTACCTGTTATAGAAGACAAAGTTAGATCTGGTATTGAAAACGTTGTATCTGGAAAAGGTCATGTTGGTTTGCGAGCTTTTTTGGGCAATCAAGTATTCGAAGCAATATCTAAAGATGAGATTGCTGCAAGAAGAGAATATGTAAATGAGCTACTTGAAAGGTATTTCGATGCGGGAATCGAAGATGGTGCAAGAGAGCAGATTATAGAGCAATTGCTTGGCATAGGGTCTCTAAATCTGGTTAAGCAGTGTTTGCTAGATAAGCGTAAAGCTATTGTAGATCAAGATCCTGAAGAACGAGCAAAGTACCAATCAGCTATAGATTACTGTACTCAAGTTTTGGAAACTGCATATGTAAATAATCTGGTTGAAAAGTATATATATGCAAGTGGTGACGATGAAGCAAGAGAGCAGATTGTAAAAGCACTAGACGCTATCAACGCTCTAGATCTAGCGAAGACGTGTCTAGTAAAAAAGAGTGCAGCTGTAGAAGATAAAGATTCTAGAAGCGTAGCGCTGATTCAGGAGGCTCAGAATAGTCTTAAGTTAGCTGGCAAAGCTCTAGACCTTAGAACTGCACTTATAAAACATAAAGCTGAGCAGTATTTGGATGCAGGAGTTGGGAGTGATGAAGGAAAACTACTTATAACAAAAATATTAGGTATGAAGGCTCTACGGCCAGCTAGGCAGCATCTATTCGAGAAGTATGAAGCTATAAAAGGTAAGGATCTACGAGCAGAACAGCGAATTGAGGAAGCTATACGTTTTCTGGATGTAGAAGTAATTCCTGTGTATATAGGGGAACTAGCGGAGAATTATCTAGATGTAAGAGGTCGAGGTGCTGAGGGAAAGCGACTTGTAAAAGAAATGTGCAATATAGAGGGTATACGTCCGTCTATAAAGTATCTCTTTGAGAAGTATGAAGATATAAAAGGTAGAAATCTTCATGAAGAACAGCGAATAAAAGCCGCTATAAGTTCTCTGAATGTTGTTATAAGAGGTATAGATGCGCGGGGTCTAGATGAGGGAGATGAAAATCAAAAAGTTGAAAGAGAAGAGGTTATAGACGAGCTATATGCTTCAGGTGCTATAGAGCATGCAACTATAAAAGATCGATGTTCTCAGAGAGAAGATCAAGAAGACGTTATAGACTCTTTTACTGCTGCAAATGAGCTGACTTCCCTAAGAAAAGAAGCAAAGTATGTAAGTGAGCTAGCTGAAAAGTATATAGATGCAATAGGCAAAGATGCCGATTGTGAAAATATAGTAAAAGAGCTAGATACTAAAGGTGCTATAGATATGGCTAAAAAGTATCTTAGGGTAAAGTATGCAACTGTAACAGATTCTCAAAAGGATCGCCTTCAGGAAGCGATAGATAACTTGAATACAGTTACTGAAGCTATGGAAAGGAGAGCTGCACGTGCTCAAAGGCTAATGGGAAGATATTTATCTCATGAAGCGACAGTTGAAGAAGAGATGAAAACGCTACTTAAACAGTACATCGATGCAAGAGGTAGGAATGTTGAAAGAAGTCGGATTGTAGTAGAGTTACTTTCTATAGATGCTCTAGATATGGCTATGCAGTGTCTTAGGGAAGGATATGAAAATGAAAGAGGTGCGGGTTCTCAAAGAGAATCGCAGCTTTTAGAAGCTCTAGACACTCTGGCTGCAGAAAAGAAACACCAAGAATATTTGAGAGCGTTAGACAAAAAAAATGCGCGTTTTAAAGAACTGCTTGAGGAATATATAAATGCAAGAGGTAAAGATGTTGAACGAAAAGAGATTTTAAAAAGGCTAGAATCTCTAGAATTTAAGGAAGGAATAAATATTATCTCTAATCTAAATCAAGAATATCACAATATCAAAATCAAAGGTAAAGATTCTAAAAGAGCAGAGCTGCTTAAAGAAATTATAGATTCCCTAGAACGGAGTATTAATCTCAAGCAAGTAGAGAATTTGATTGAAAGGTATATAGTGGCTGTAGTGGGTAAAGATAATGTACTACGTGCAGACATTGTACATAATCTACATAGGAAGGATTCTGTAGATCTGGCCATGAGGCGTTTCTCTGAAATGCGGGATGCAGCCACAGAAGATCAAACTAGGGAGCAGCTTCAAAAAGTCATAGAAACTCTAACACAAGATTGTGCAGATTATGCTAAAAAAAATGCGCGTTTTAAAGAACTGCTTGAGGAATATATAAATGCAAGAGGTAAAGATGTTGAACGAAAAGAGATTTTAAAAACGCTAGAATCTCTAGAATTTAAGGAAGTAATAAATATTATCTTTAATCTAAATCAAGAATATCACAATATCAAAGGTAAAGATTCTAAAAGAGCAGAGCTGCTTAAAGAAATTATAGATTCCCTAAAACCGAGTATTAATCTCAAGAAAGTAGAGAATTTGATTGAAATGTATATAGTGGCTGTAGTGGGTAAAGATAATGTACTACGTGCAGACATTGTACATAATCTACATAGGAAGGATTCTGTAGATCTGGCCATGAGGCGTTTCTCTGAAATGCGGGATGCAGCCACAGAAGATCAAACTAGGGAGCAGCTTCAAAAAGTCATAGAAACTCTAACACAAGATTGTGCAGATTATGCTAAAAAAAATGCGCGTTTTAAAGAACTGCTTGAGGAATATATAAATGCAAGAGGTAAAGATG
>NZ_JAHLEX010000028.1:8451-12392 GCF_023476575.1 Anaplasma phagocytophilum
GATCAAACTAGGGAGCAGCTTCAAAAAGTCATAGAAACTCTAACACAAGATTGTGCAGATTATGCTAAAAAAAATGCGCGTTTTAAAGAACTGCTTGAGGAATATATAAATGCAAGAGGTAAAGATGCTGAAAGAGACCTGATTATGGCGTCAATACGCGATATTGCTATTGGTAATGTGGAGCAAGTTGTGTATATGCTGTATGATCATATGGGTCAAAAGATAAGTGATGCAGGGCATGAAGTTCAAGCGCATCTTCGAGAAGATTTGAAAAGTATTGTACAATTTTTCAAAATTGTTGAAAAAGAAGAACAGCGTACCGAATATCTAGCTGAGAAATATCTGTGCGCAGTAGGTACTAGTAAAGATGCTGAAAGAAGGTGGATTGTAGAAGATCTATCTGATATGGGTATGGTAAATCTGGCCATAGGTTATCTATCTGCAAAGTATGATGCAGCTGAAAAAAGTCCTCAGAAAGATCTGATCAAAAAAAACTTAGTAGATTTAGCGCGAGATTGTAAAAATCAAGGAAAAATAATGACACGTGCTGAAAATCTAGCCATTAGGTGTATACGTGAAAGTAATATAGATGAGCTAGTAAAGCAGTTACAGGCTATCAATGGGCTAGATCTAGCTAGAAAGTATCTTAGTGCAAGGTTTATAGGCACAGGGGAGACAGTTACGAATAATCCTAAACAACAGAAGATAAAAGATGTTGTACATCTTCTAGAATGTAAAAAAAGAGAAGAAGAGATAAGGAGTCTAGTTGCAAAGTATCTAGCAATAGGTACAAGTGCAGAAAGAGTAGAAATGTTAAAAAAAGATCTAAATGCTGAAGACAGAATTGCTGCTGAGAATTTGTTGGTAAAAGAGTATGCTAAAGCACAGGGGTCTCAACAGGATTTGATTAAAGAAGCGATAGATACTCTCCGTGGGGTTATGAAGACTGCGCATGTCCATAAATTAGTTGAAGCATATCTAGAAAAAATGGGTAACCCTGCTGAAGGAAAAAGGATTATACATAATATATGCGCTAGTGGTCTTGGCGAACTGGCTTGCCTGTATCTGATAGAAAAGCGCGATGCGGCTATAAGAGATCAAAATATTAAAGCGGGAGCGCTATTTTCGGAAGTTATAGATGCTTTGAATCTATCTGTTATGGATTTGGATAGTAGCATCCCAGCGGTGTATGAGCTAGAGAATGCAATAGGTAAAGATGCTGAAAGAGGGCAGATTATAGAAGAGCAATGTGCTCAAGGTACTACGACGAATCTTGCTGAAAGCTATGAGAAAGTAGAATATTCAGCTACAAAAGATTCTCAAAAGGATCGCCTTCAAGAAACGGTGGATTCTACTGAAGATCTAGGCAGAAAAGCTGCACAAGTGTACGAACTAGCTCCTCAATATGTAGCTGCTACAATGGAGCGAAGTGCTAAAAAAAGAGAACGGATTATAAAAAAGCTATACGATATGGACGCTGTGCATCTACTTACCAAGATTCTGAGCGAAGAGCATGAAGTTGCAAAACATAATAAAGATTCTGAGGGTATAGAAAAGATGCAAAAAGCTCTGAATGCTATAGCTAAGGATGAAAAAGTTCTAAAAGCAGGGGCAAAAGATAAAGTTCAAAACGCAGTTCTAAATGATTCAGGAAAACACACTGTACTTCCGGATGTTTCAGTAAAAGAACTTGTTGCTGTAGGTGCTAAAACTACAATAGATTCACCTCAATCAGGGTCTACTGTAAAGTACACAGCTTCAATGAGAAAAGATAAAGGTATTGTGCCATCCATCTTGCATATGAAAGGTAACTCTGCGCTGATTAGTGGGGATATTGATCGAGGAACAGCATAAAAGTTATGACTAAAACTCTTTAGTGATAGCTTAGAAGAGTAGTAATAAAAATGCTTGGAGATGTGGCCTTAAACTCGCATCTCCAGGTATATAAACGCTTACAGTATCTCTAGTTATATAGACAATACACGTCTGGAAGCATTTATCACCCATGTAAATTACTTTTAACTCAGTAATTTCTGAAAATTACCGTCTTAGTATAATATAAGAGAGAAGTGACGTGCCAGTGCAATATCTTCAAGAAAGGATATAAAAAGAAGGAAATTTATAAATTTCTTTAGCTACTAAATAAATCTTTTAAATAAATCTTTCTTTTTGTTAAATTAACACTAATGGTGCAATACAATGTTCTTTCGCCTGTGCGTATGACTAGGTGCGATATAATACAATAATATACCCAATAAGTTGAAATTTTCACTCATTAGTTGCATCATTGCAGAGTGTTATGTTTTGTAAGTGAGTAGAGGTATGCATAGGCAAGGCGTCGGTAGAAAAGGAAGGGATGCTAATAATCGATTGCAGAGGTTTGGCGAAGCCCTTGCATATCTTGGTGCCTGTGCGCTACTTACAGCGGCCTTAATACTAGTAATCAGTCTTATCGTATCAAAAAAGCATCATCCGATTTGGGTGGTGGAGATATTAGCCATATCTGTTCTTGTTGTCTCATTGGCTGTATTAGTCACCGTGATGTTTGGAAGTATATTCAGGAAAAGGGTTACTGCCGACCTAGATAGGGATATGCCTTCCAAAAGAAATTTGCCCGATGCAAGGTGTGTTTCGTGTCAGCCTGATGATCTTGTGAATGTGCTTTCTGGACATCAATTTGTTACGCAAGTAGAGAATTCAGAATTGCAGCAAAATAAAGAAATGACGGGAGCAAGAAGGCGTGTATATGATGCGTACATTATATGCGCTATATCGAGTGATGCCTTAGGCGATGATGCTAGTCACAGAAAAGTCATTTCTTGCTGCAAAAGAGGGGATGTTGCTTTAGTTCCTGGAATAGAACAGGGAAACAGAGATAAGGTTTCTTTACGTATTGGTGAGCAGTATATTGACAGCGGTCATTTCAAGTTGTTTTCCAGTAGATGCAGTGATTACAGGCCTAATATAGGTCATCCGTATAAGATGCGCTTAGTTTTTAAGATAAGGCGCAGCAACTTTAATATTATTAACAACTCTAGAGTTTATTGTGTTACGTCGCTTGCAGAGAATGGTGTTGGTACCCCTCCTTCAAGGCATAGGGTGGATGCATACTGCTTATCAGAAGTTAAGCTTACATATTGTAACCTTGTCTCTATGCTGTTCTCGCGGGAGCTTTTGTGTAGTACTAGGGGCACGATAGCTTTTAGACGATATGTGCTATTTTACTACTTTCATACTCAAGGGTTTACTCAGATCAGTCGTACCTGCAATGGCAATATGTGGCTAAAGATTAGTCCTCTTTTTTATACGACTAGGTTGGGTATGAGGATTGCGTCAGATATTAGGAACAATCCTCTCGGCTTTGAGTGCTATATGCTGAAGCTCAAACATGAAAACGATGAAACATCCCGCAAGCTTCTATGCTTTTTAGAGGCTGTACGCGATAATACTCCAGGTGATCTACCGAAACCACATGATACAAAAAGTGAAGATGTTTATACTGCAATGTGTGCGGTATATGCATGCTCTATTGGTTATAAAAGATTTTTTCAACCGTTAACTACGCCGCTGACAAAGTGGTCGCTATATTTCATGTTCCTTTATAATATGCAATTCCGTACTTCGGTAATCGCACAGATGCTGGCTAGAGAGTTGAAGTCGCTTTGTTGTCTCGGTCATTACAAGAAGGAATATTACTCGTTTGTTGAGAAGAGTATGCCTTTCGTTACTGTCCAAGTGAACTTTGTATTGAAGGTTTTAAATGAAATATCACTAGAAAAGCTAAGGTATATGTATCTTAGAGGAGCAGAGTATGAAAAAGAAATTATTGCTGCTGTCTTTCTAGATGAGCGTGTACGTACTGATTTTATGGTAAGGGCGTATGCACATTTTCCAGAATTTCAAGATAATCTTTCAGAGCATATGCGTAAGCGTAGGTTAAT
>NZ_JAHLEX010000029.1 GCF_023476575.1 Anaplasma phagocytophilum
TATTGTATTTTCAAGGAGGTAGAATTTTTTGTTAAGAAGTCGCCACAGAGCATCCTGATGTCTGGTGAGTGCAATTCTTCTCTTCAGGTAATGGAAGCACCTTCAGGGATACAAAGGTAAGGATACTGCTGCGTGTACCCTATTTTGGTACTGCCGTATAGATAAAACTGTACCCCCATGGGTACTGTGTTGGCGGAATAAACCCTTCTGAATTGCTTAACTGCCTCAGCAAAGTCAGTAAAATTGTATTGATTAATAATGCAGTTACTCTGTGAGTTAACTAGGTGTACCTTAGCTTTTAAGGAGTTAACATCCAGAGTGGAAGTTTGCTTCTTGTGCAATAGCTGCTAATTCTGTGTAGTTGACCGTTTCTCTAGGAGATTGAAACCTTAATGTTATAATGTCTTCCAAAGCTCTTATGATAAATGCTTTCATCTTGATCTTCTTATTCCTTCGAAGCATCTCAATTATCCATTTCAATGTATTGTTCATTTTAGCACCAGGTCTCCATGGGTTAGGGTTTATTGCATCTGCAAAGGATCCTTTGTTCATGGATTTGCTGATCATAAGAATGCAGAAGTGCAGTAGGTGCCTTAATCGGTTCCATTGTAATTATAACTTCCATAATGTGATGTAGTAGATGTTAAAGCTATGTTTGTCTTCTTCTGCGACGAGAAAGCTCAAGATTGTTAAGGGAATCACATCTGTCTTGCTGTATCAAGAGCACTGAAATAGCACTACTCTCGTTACGAAGGATGGTTCGTTACTTAAGGTAATCAATCTTTTAGGCTACGCTTTCAAGACAGCAGATTATGAAGATCTTTCTATACAGAACTCAATCCGGAACTAAACTCTGCGAAGCATGTCATCTGCTGCGGCGTTTGGTTTGTATTTTCACATTATAAGGCACAGGCGGAACGCGTTTTCTGAGGGTTTCGCTGATAAGCAATTCTCTAGTGCGTTTGCATTGCAGATGCTGTGAGTATGCAGTGGTGCAATAAGCATACGATCAAGCAATATTTTACGAATGACCTTTATATAACGATCTCAACATAAGATGCGTAATTCGTAATTATAAGATAAATAGAGTTCGTGCAGTTTATTATTTCTGCAACACTGATAACGCAGATAGTTGCCGTTTAGGCACTTATAGCTCAAAAAACACTTGCCTGATAGGTTAAAAAACATACAATTAATTCTACTTGGAAGTGAATTTAGGTGGCCCCGCTCTACTAAGATAAAGTGTGTGTGTTACCTAATGGTTATGCATTGACCGCAGAGCGAGGCCTGGCAGCTTAATTAATTTCTTAATCAAACCACACCGCATTGTAGCTGCAGTGAGTTTCCTAGTCAATAGGGATATTAAATTTTTCCATTTCCATGAGGATGCGTTTCTTCTTTGATGTCAAATACATCATATGCGCCAGATAAGTGGCTATTTGTACTACTATATGCCGTAGTGTGACTATTATCGGCTATAGTTGCGTATTTTGTGCTAAAGTTAAGGCCACTCTAGTTGTGTTGGACTACGTGCATACAGTTTTGCATTATACAAAGCATTTGCATATCTAATGTTACACTTATTAAATAATTTTACCATAATTTTTACTATATTATAATTTTTTAATTACGCAATCTCAAAATATCTTACTTTTTCAAGTATATCGCGCGTATGTGTGATGTCTGATATCTTTAATTTTCTCAGATGTCATGTCTCATTAGTCACTACTCTGCTGACTTGTAACAGATATAATGTAGTGCATTAATAAGAATTTAATAAATAAACTTCTATGCTTAGGCATCTACATCTTATGGCTTTTATTTCAGTAAGTTACAACGTTTGAAGTTTTTACCCCTAGAGATTTTTTAAGGCATTTGCGATACTATAGAGTTAAAATTAGAAGTAGATGTGAGTATTGGCTTATTTTGCATAGTCATCTAAGCATTCAGGACGTGTAGAGATACCATTCAAAGGGGGATTTTATGAAAATCCACAACTTCTATAGCGTAAAAACAATGAGTGCGTTGATATTGTCTCATTACAGTACTGGCAGCTTTGTCAACTCACCTCCTTAAATGATAGGGAGGTGATATAACTTCTGTGCGGCAAGAACCGATTACTGTGCCGACTAAAAATTGACGCAGTTCTACCTGCTTTGGTGGTAGAACTTCTCCGCAAAAAGGTACGTCTACTCCATTGGGTGTTGTTCCTATTCCAGGTTCAACACCTTAAGACGGATAAGCCTAACATATTGTGCATGGCATAATGCATATGATATGGGTGCTTTAAAGGCACCGAATAGTTAGCAAGTTGGTACTTTTTAAAGATTCGGATGACATACGAACAGTTCCTATAATATAAGACATTTAGAAAACTGACCTATATTCTGTGCATGAAACCATCTTCCAAAGAGTATGTGACCGATTGCATGGTTGAGGTGTCAACTTTCGACTGCCAAGGAGATCTTGGTTAACATGAGCGGCATATCAATGAATATGCTTAGGTATTATAAATTTTTTGTATCTTATATTTTCTCATGCCATGAGATATTTAGGTTTCGCTTGCAGGCAACAAACGGCATTTATATACTTGATAATAGAATTTATGATGGTACCCTTTGTAGCATACCGTTAATAACGCTGCAGCTCTCAAGACGCATTCATCAACATTGTTTACATCAAAAAAAACCTAAGAGTCATGTAATATGGTGGGTCATGCCTCTGCAGATTACGCGAGCTGTACCATACATGACCAGGCTGATCAGGGGGCTCTCACATAGTGTTTTGGCAGAGGTGTGGGAATATGCTCCAATTACACACAAAAATTCCTGACTAATACCTAAAATATACCAATTAATAAACTTAGGTATGTGTACTGAACCTGTGACTTGATCCTTCTAAATAATGTTGTAATTCAAGCCTTAGATCACCTAACCAAGGTATCGATCGGTCTGTTGTGCGTTCAGGAGTTACGTCTATTTTTTCCTCTATTAAGAACATAATAGCTCTGATGCTGTTATCCTGTATTACCTGTGGATCATTCTTATCCTTTAAAATTTTACTTCTCAAAAACGCATACTAAAGAAGTAATTACTGTTTTTTTGCTGCTTACTCAGCTTGCCTGAGGGGGAGGTAGGTCTTTTATGAGTTTGCTAGTGACGGATGTTCTCTGCCATTCAGAACATAATTATTATGATGCCACTGTTGTGTGTCACCTGTGACTAATGCTTATCTTATCAAAGTTTCACTTTCTCAAAAACGTCATGTCGGCTTTTGGGGAACTATTTGGCTCTGCTTGCCTAGTCGTTTTACATTATAGAAATTGGCAATGTCTGTTGCTAAGCAGATGTCAAACTTTATATTCTCCATTGACATGCATGTCCTAAGATATGCTCATTGAAACATGCGCAGGTGTGCAGTAGTAAATTGGTACGCTAGTAACTACAGAAATAATAGTAATCTTACAGGGTATTTGACTATATCTTAGTCTGTGCATCACCCATGTCTTGCGTAACCTGGGTTTTTCACAATACGATAAGGGGAATCGGATAGTAGTGACACACGCACGGGCATCAAGCAATAATATTCTATGGGTGTACCAATAACGATATAAGGGTATTTGATCACACTTCATCTGTGAGCTATTAAACTGACTTTCCGTCAATCCTATAGCAGTGGAAAACATAGCATCTTGCCCGTAAGGAAGAGCAGTGATGCTTTTGCTATCGTAACGAACATCGAACTATGCTTCATGGGTTCTTTGCCTGAGAGATTTTGCCTTGCAGGGAGGAATTTTATCATTGAGTGATGAGTTCAGCGATAATATAGATGTACTCTTCTTTCTCTGTATGCACAGAGGAATCCTTACCTCATATGCTAATCAATGATTGACAAGAATGTCACGAAGATAGCAGCCTCTATATAAGGAAAGCAAAAGACCTGAAAAAGCGGCTAAGCAGCTACTTAAGCATTGATAGAATGTCTGTTAATTGTGTATCGATGATAAAGCAAGTAGTCAGGCTGGAAATTACTGAACAGAAAATGAAACCGAGGCACTGCTACTGGAAGCAAAGCTGATAGGGTTTTTGCGATCAAAATACTATATGATCATTAGCCCAGTTACTCTTTGATGTTCATGCACGTAACGTAGTTTGTGACTCTTTAAGGTACTCTGCTATGCGTTTCGCTAGTTTTAAACTAATTCCAGGAACCTTGCTTATTTCCTCCACTCGAGCATGTTTCATTGCTTGAATGGAACCAAAATAAGCTAGCATTGCTTTGCCTTTAGTTTTTCCAATGCCTGGAATATCATTAAGAAGTGTAGAGAATTGTAGCTTACCATCACGGCTTTTTCTATGGGAAGTTATGGCAAATCTGTGTGCTTCATCACGTAATCTACAAAGAAAGTGCATAAGCTTACTTGCTGGATCTAAAGACAACTTTTTTCCATTCGAAAGATAAAAAACATCTGTGCCAGCTACGCGTCCGGGACCCTTTGCAATACATGCAAACGGTATACCCAGGTGTGATAGTTGCCCATATACCGCTGATCTCTGCCCTCGACCTCCATCAATTAGGATAAAATCAGGCAATACGTCTGGCATCTCTTTAAATCTGCGGGAGATAACTTCATGCATCATAGAGCAATCATCACCGTTGGTTACGGTATTTATCTTAAACTTCCTATACTCTTTTTTCAGGAGACCATCTTTTCCGCACACTACCATTACTCCATATGGATGAGTGCCAGAAATGTGGCTATTATCGTATATCTCTATTCTTTCAGGCGCCTTCAGTAAGTCAAAAAATGTGGCAAATTCTTCTAAATCTGTATCTTGAGCAGTATTTCGTACCCTGCGGTTTAAGGCTTCCATAGCGTAATTCCGAGCTAATCCCATAGCTTTTAATTCATCTCTAGTAGCAGGAAGTCTAATATCCACTTTGCGCTTTATAAGCTTTTTTATGGCGGTGCTAATTATATTAGTGTCATAATCGGAAGGTAGGTCTACATAGACTACTGAAGGAAAATCATTGTAAGTTTGCAACATAAACATATTTACGATATCTGCGTCTGATACATTACCGACGCTTTCTATAAAATAAGGCTGGCTCCCGTAATTTACCCCATCTCTGAAAAAAACAACTTGCATACAGTATAAATCTTGGCGCTTGTAAACGGCTATGAAGTCCACATCGCCATGGATGCTTGTCTGAAATCCCATGCATTCCTTCATGGATTTGAGAGCATGCAGCCTATCACGGCATACTATAGCACTTTCATAATCTTGATTCTTGCTAAACCTGCACATCATCTCAAATAGTTCGCACTGTATTTCTTTACTCTGTCCCGTAAGGGCTTTATGGGCCATTTGCACTGCCTTCCCGTAATCATCCTCCGAGATTTTTTGCATGCAGGGCGCTGAGCAATTTTTCATTTCGTACTCAATGCATGGTCTGACTCTTGTAGCGAAAAAGTTATCCGGACACGACCGTATGAGAAACGCTTTTTTGATTGTTGCAATTATGTGTTTTGTCATGACAGACGATAAAAATGGACCGTATAGTCCAGTAGAGCGTCCCTCGGCTCTCTTTTCTCTATGCAGTACGATACGGGGGTATTTGTGCCTTGAAAACAATATATAAGGATAAAATTTATCGTCCCTCATGATTATATTATACTTTGGCTTCAGGGACTTTATCAGCTTTGCTTCCAGTAGCAGTGCCTCTGTTTCATTCTCTGTTACAGTAAATTCCAGCCTGATGATTTGCTTCACCATCGTATACACATTAACAGACATTCTATTAATGCTTAAGTAGCTACTTAGCCGCTTTTTTAGGTCTTTTGCTTTCCCTACATATAGGAGGCGGTCTTCTGTGCCAAACATCTTGTATACCCCGGGAACGCTTTTCTGGACAGAACATGTAGCTTTTTTCAGAGCGTAAAAAGCGTCATTCAAGCGTTCATTTGAGTTTTTCACAATATTTGTGTATTCTTAATGGTGCCTTTGTGTGATTATAACTTATAACAGTTTTGAGGTCTTCAACGCAGAATATACGCTTTTATTATGGGAGAAGAGAGCGTATTGTAATTGCATAAGTTTTGACGAGCGCTATTACCATTTCATAACCATATAAAAAGCAAACAAATTCATTAAGAAATCGTGGATTACACGGCAACCTGTGCTTAAGCAAATATGCGCAATGTGCCTGTACCGTATATTAGCATTAGATTTTTATTAGCTTGGCTGTTAGGTTATGCAGAGGTAGGCAGAAAACATATAATACGCATACATCGCTAGCATTCGATCATCCGGGCGGAAAAAATAGTGCTCCACACTTATAACGAAATTATCATGCAAAATGCGATCTATAAAATTAGTCCTCTCTAATATACTGGTTAAAGTATGATATATATGTCATATTCACTAACGGAAATATTGCATTGGTGCATAAAAGGAATATTTCTCATTCATCAGTTGTGAGTGATTAATGGAATTTCTATCTTGTGCTTAATTTCGCTATCGCTTAAGTTGCCGCCCTTCTCCAGAGTATGTGTATAAACGTTGAAGTTATGCTCAGGCGTGCAACTATGCTGTTAAACAATAATAATATCTCAAGGATTTGCTATAGTATGTGTACTAGGTTGTGTGCTGTGTTGTGTGCTGTCCGGTGGCGCTCAGAGTTTATATTTGAGCTTGTTTTGGGCATGCGAAGAGCATTAGTTTCAGAGCATGAAACTGGCTCTAGGAATAGATATTCCTCTGTGGATCCACGATAAATGTTATGATACAAATAGCACGTTATGACTTCCAGACAGCAATCATGTAATCATAAAATAATAGGGCATGCATTTCTGTTAGTATGAGTCATGAGGCAAAAACTGTACTGATACCTCACACAGAGATGCCGGCATAAGAATTTGCTGTGCGGTGCATAATTTAAATTCAGGCATATTTTTTCAGGGTGTTTGTTGCTATTTGGCTATGCAAAAAATTTAAGAAGTGGATTCTGATAGACAAGCTAAGCATTGTACTGCCTATTCTACGGGCCTACTAAGGACTTATACCCCCATTGGCAAAAGCTATAGCAAGAGATAGGGTGTGAAACATGTATTATTCGCAGACATCTACCACACGTATCACTGTCACGCACTTGTCAGAAAGCTCCATGCATAGAGATTCTACACAGTTATGTATAGTGTTTTCCAGCATATACCATATTGCCCAGTGGTTGCCTTGGTCCTATAGATTTGGCTCTGATGTTTTTGTAGGAGATTTCAATAGCTACATGTCATTAATCTTATTATCTGCCAATCGCGTTGGGAAACTATAACACAGGGATGAAAGCTATTTTGACGAGGCTTTTGAAGCACTTACTTCGTGAATTAGAAAATACGGTGATTGTCTGATAGAAGAGCAATAATTCCTAGATAATATGTTTACCGTTTGGGTTGCTCTTCCTAGAGTTCAAGAATTACTAAGTTTCTGGCAAGTGGTACACTGGAACTTCGGGATTGTATTACTTGTTTATGTGGTATAGAATCACGTTTTATTCTCCAAAAAAAGTTCTTATGACAAGGGGTCTGTATATAGAGTCCTACGGGTGTCAGATGAATGTGTACGACGCTCTAATGATGGAAGATCTACTGAGGCCTGTAGGCTATGCTGCGGTTTCGCGTCCAGAAGATGCTGACATAATATTGATTAATACTTGCCACATAAGGGAAAAGGCATCTGAAAAGCTTTATTCCACTCTAGGGCGTATGCGCGTAATAAAAAAGGAAGAGTGTATTCTGATAGTTGCAGGTTGTGTGGCACAGGCTGAGGGCGAAGCTGTGTTTGAGCGTGCACCGTACGTGAATGTGGTTGTGGGACCGCAGGGGCTGCATACTCTCCCAGAACTTATAATGAAGGTAAAAAGGGATAAGAAGCAGATTAATATAGAGTTCCCAGTAGTCTCTAAGTTTGACGCAATTTCGATAGATAGAAAGGCTAACGGGGGGGTTTCTGCATATGTCTCCATTCAGGAAGGGTGTGATAAATTTTGTACTTTTTGTGTGGTACCTTATACGAGAGGGCCGGAGTATTCTCGTGATGTAGAAGCCATATTGGAAGAGGTAAAACAACTTACTGATAGAGGTACAAAGGAGATAGTCCTAATAGGACAGAACGTTAATGCCTACCATGGAACATATAAAGGTAATGAGTGGGATTTAGGGAAGTTAATTCAAAAGGTCTCACTAATAGACGGAGTCGAGAGAATACGGTACACAACCTCGCATCCTAGGGATATGCATCCTTCTTTATATGAAGCTCATAGAGACGAAAAGAAACTGGCTCCGTTTGTGCATTTACCTGTGCAGTCTGGTTCTGATGCAATATTGCGAAAGATGAATCGCAAGCACACTGCTGAAGAGTATCTTCGAGTTGTCGAGCAACTGAAAGACTCGAATAAAAATATGGCTCTGTCTTCAGATTTTATAGTTGGTTTTCCAGGTGAAACTGAAAAAGACTTTGAGGATACTATTAAGCTGGTAGAAAGCGTTGGCTTTGCCTTGTCGTATAGCTTTAAGTATAGTCCTAGGCCTGGTACTCCTGGTGCTGAGTATTCTAATCAGGTACCAGAGGAAGAGAAGAGCGCGCGTTTGGCCGCCTTACAAGGTCTGCTTACAAAACAGCAATTGCAGTTCAATAAGAGCATGGAGGGCAGGGTAATGGATGTCTTAGTAGGTGATCCTAGTAGCATGCGGCGTGATAGGATTTTTGGAAAAAGTGAATATACTCAGTCTATACATATATCGGCTCCAAGCGGATCGGAAGACTGTTTTAATAAGATGGTTAGGGTTGAAATACTGCATGGACGTCGGAATTCTCTGGAAGGGACTGTATTGTCTAATGCAAGCTAGCATTATTTTATCAGCGTACGTGGATTGTTTTGATCTAGATCAGAGCGAATCCCTGAGTCGTATTCCTACATTGCTATTGATGACAGCATTGTTTTTATGGTTACGATGTTGCCGCTCATTAGTATTGCTTAGGGGAAATCTTAAGTGATGTTTTTGACGGGAGGAGAGTGTGCATATAGCATAAAATTAACCAGGATATAGTAAAGCAGAGCCACTAAAGACATAACTAATAGCATATCTGACAACCTGTAGAATTGAGATAGCAGAGTTAAAATCAACACAATTATCCCAGAAAGCACGCACATGCACCCATTGACAAAAACACAGTACGTGGTGATTAGTCTTATATCTACCAACTCCCTTCCTACAGAAAATGCTACCATGTGCCCTCCGGAGGCAAAACCGAAGATACTTGCCACGAGGCAAGCCGCATAAACTACCCAATTTTTTTCAGGATGTAATGCTTCGGCAGCCTGTATGAACATAGTTACTACCAGTAAGCTGCCACTTTGAAGCAAACTAGATACCAAAAAAATATGCTGACTTTTTACTCTCAGGAAAGAAGAATAAGCCCAGCAGAAAAAGGGAGATCCTATAGCGAAGCCTGTCCACATGCATAAGGATGCCACACTACCCAGTGTTGCGCTTGCTTTGTATAATAGAACCCCGGCAACAGAAAAAAATATTCCAAACTCCATACCTCCTATTAAAGATACTAACACTACTCTAGAGTTAAATAGCATCTTGTATATAGAGCTAAGTATGTCTGAGAATTTTATGTTCTTGCAATACACTGCAGGATTACTAGCAGTGCATAAGATTGTAATAAATACCGCAAATTGAAAAGCTGCTATTAACCATACCAGAAAACTAAAGTTTTGCTTTAAAAATTGTTCATAATATGTGGAAATATACCAAACTATAGCGTAGCACATGCTATAGCTTGCTTGAGCAAAGCCAAACATAATTCCTGCAATAGATTCTTTAAAAAATCCATTGCATAGATATCCAATCCCTATAAAAGCAAATGACGCTCCGAATGTTAAAAAAAACTGTGAAACTGTAAGCATGATAGGAAAGTTGAGATCATTGGTGTATATCTGTAGGACCATGCCGATGAAAACACACAAAGCTGCTAAAGGTAAGGAAACCTTAGATCCTGCGTAGTCGATAATAGAACCT
Source organism: Anaplasma phagocytophilum (assembly GCF_023476575.1). Lineage (GTDB taxonomy): Bacteria > Pseudomonadota > Alphaproteobacteria > Rickettsiales > Anaplasmataceae > Anaplasma > Anaplasma phagocytophilum_A. The sequence goes on from NZ_JAHLEX010000029.1 coordinate 10,088, forward strand.
GAGAAAAGTTGAAACACAGAAAAAAGGCACATGTGCGTGAACAACAGTGTGGCAACTCTAACTTCACTGTGAAGTACTTCTTTACCAAAGGCTGTGTACATCCACTCAAAACAGCATATTGATAACAACATCATCACTGCTGCAGCCCAGAAAATTCCTTGAGAATGTCTAATGGGCATAAGAGGGGAATCCTTTCGTATAATAGCCATAAAACCCAGCTTCTTTGCAAAAAATTCGAACTTGCTAAAAGTACTCATGCTACTTTCCACAGCAAGCGCAGAATGTACAGTATATATTCACGATGTGCAGCAAACTCGTTAGTAAAATACACCTATTAAATAGCTGTAAGAAGCCTATACATATCTGGTTATACACGAGGCATGGGGAAGAGAAGACTTTCATGATGAAAATGAGCCGTGATAAAGCGCGCTCTTCTGATAAACTACAAAAATATGCAACATGTATAAATACACTCTCAAACATCTAAGCAATCTGATTGAAAGCACTGCAGTTGGCAGGTGGAGTTCTAGAAAATAATTCTGCGATCCTACGCGCAACTAGAAAATACTACACATACTCAAATACCATATTCTCCTACCCTTACCAGAGCGTAGCAGAATGCACCAGCGAAGAGGACTCTCTGAATCTAATAAATCTAAATTAGTAATATATAGAGGAAGAAAAATAGGGTTTTCGGAAAATAACTCCGTGATACTACACACAACAAGGACATACTGCATTGGACTGCATACGACAACCCTAAGAACATACCCTATCCACTCAAATACTATATCTAGATCCTTATCAGAGTTAGGAGGAACAGCAGTGGAAAAGAGGATTTTTTTCTGTGCATGACTCAAATTAGTAATCTATGGAGCAGCTTATGCTCCCAGCAGTAGTGGACGTTTTGAAATTTACAATGATATTGCTTCCAGAATTGTAGGGAATGCCATGAAACTCGCTATTTAACATGTCGCATAGTAGCTTTGATCAATCATAGAACGCTTTTTGATCAGATTTATTATTAGTGAGTGGTGCATCCAAGCTATTACTTCAGGCAGCCGTGCACTTGTACGCAAATTGCTGCATATATATATACCTAAAAATACACTTTAGATAATTGCGCGTATATGCGCCGAAACTCATGCTAGAAGGCTAAACTCTGGCGATAAATACATATGCTTACTTTGTAATCATATACCAAACCGATGCAGCAATGACTGTAATTATAAGGACCTGAATGTATATTAGGTTTGATAATGCGCTAACATTGTCTAAAACCTTTATGTCAATGGTGATATCGTAGCTGACTGCATTCTTTGAGAATGCTTCTTTCAAGGATATAAATTAGTGCTAATATATTGCAGTTATTGAGTATGATACATGCCACTATATAAAGTATTCCTTTAATATAGTAAGCAGTGATAAAAACAATAAACAAGGTCCTGCAGAATTAAGAATACATCAGTGTTGTGTCCTACAATAGGTGATACAAAGTATTCGAAGATACTGAGGTAAAAATCATAATTCAAAGCAGGCTTTTTTTGATGAAGCTTTCAAGTCGAGAATAAAAGCTTTGGTACCTGAATGTATGGTAATAACTATCAATGATTTATTTTATGATGAAATACACGCAATGAGTGTTGCATACGATCGACTGTTTTGAAATGTGCAAGGTTACTCAACGCCGTTTTGCGTATGTGAAATTGTCCATGTGCGCATCGCCAGTATCAGACCTAAGCATCTATAATGCTACTTAATTTTGATGCACGGCAGTTTCTGGATGCATATAGAGCTTTCATGTACATAGTAGTAGTAGGGATGGACAGTGCTCAAGATGATATGGTGAGGGTTTAGGTAGAGGCCGCTCATTAGGTATATTACTTGCATGAGCAGTTAGGCTATTAAGTGTGAATTAGAGAAGTGATGGTTCATACT
>NZ_JAHLEX010000003.1 GCF_023476575.1 Anaplasma phagocytophilum
ATTAAGTAACGTGTGTGCTGCTATGACTCTCCTGTACTTGGGATAATATATGTTGGATAAAAACATGCAGTAGCTTTATAGAAGAGTGAGATATAACAAAATTATCGTAATCACAGCAGATCTTACGGAAGGTATGCCATCATCAGTTCCCAAGTAATAGTAAAGCAACAATATCACTTCGTGGCGCTTATACATATCTAAAAGGAGACTTCCCTGCAGAATCTTGATGGAATACTTTGCATCTTATAAGCAAAACACAGACCTTTCCTTATCCCTAGTAATACATATGGCAATGCTACTACAAACCTATGGTTTCACGGATATAGTTGTTGATGTAAATGACATTTTCATCAGTAGCATAACTTGTACAAAGATTAAAGACCTAGGTTCAGGAGATTTGGTAGAGAAGAGTTCTAAGCCCTTTTGGTTGTCATTTGACTCTTTCTCCAAGATAATAGTTGATCGCTTACTCCTTGAAGTTTACACACGGATTGTTTAAGCAAGATAGATGTTGTAGCAGCGTCTGCTGTATGATTTTTTTCTAATAACAAAGCAAGCAAATTTTGCTCTAGGACAAAAACTAAGCTCTCTTGTTAAGATGAGACACTGCCATTCAGAACACTATGCCTAAGCGCTTTTCTTAAGCACAACGTTGCTCAATTTTTACAACAACCACCATAAGAAAAACCACTGTTAGTGGCAAAATTAACAAAATGGTATAAAAAAGAACCGACTTACAACATGGACACAACAGAAACAGTAAGTATAAAGAAAAAACGACCCCTACCTATACACACAAGTAGCAGTCAAAAACATCAGACATACTCTGTCTCCTCCGTAACTACCGGGACATCTCTCTCCTCTCCAGCAACGTGCTCCTTTCCCTTCCCTTGAGATACAAAACCCCTGGTTCTCTCGAAGCCCCTACGCCTCCTATGCCACCCGTATGTATGCATTACTACCTTATTTTCTATCAGAGCTATAGTGCCGTCAGGATAGATTACCATGTCCATTCCCCGCCTTTGTGCTTCTAGAAACTTTTCTCTATACCTCTCCCGATATTCAGGATCTTGAAAAACATCAGCTTCTCCACCGCATTCTTTAGACATTATTGCATCTCCCCACTCTTCCCTAACTGCATAACCATTACACAGCTGCATGTAGCGCTCGTACTCATGCAATGCCTACAACACATCAGACATAGCCGGCGGATCATATCACAAAATCAGCACAAATAAATATATATGCATGTCACTTATACCACATTTTCTATATAAGTGATAAAATTATCACGCTACATATACTTATAAAGTTAACGATATGTTGAAGGAATTTATAAAAAAATATAAGATCTTCCAATGGATTAGAATCATATAGGTGGCGAAGTGCGCAATGTCTCTTTAAGGAAACAAGATGAGTACCTTAGTAAACTTTTTGCTGTAGATAGTGAGGGTGCATTGAAGGCACATGAAACTGCACCTTCTGCGTTGCGTATGGCTCAATTAGGGACTGTTGAAGGACAAATACTACAACTTTTAATAAGAATGGCTGGTATACTTTCAATAGTAGAAGTGGGTACTTGTGTGGGATTTTCCGCAATATGTATGGCGCATGCCCTTCCTTCTAAGGGACATGTATACACAATGGAGAAAGATTACGAAAACGTAGTGACCGCAAATCAGAACATAGTCAACTGTAAACTGGAAGATAAAATAACGGTATTGCACGGTGAGGCTTTGGATCAGCTGAACACTTTAAAGAAAATGGCTCCATTTGATATGATGTTTATAGATGCAAACAAATCCTCATACCTTGCTTACTTAAACTGGGCTAAAATGCATATAAGGAAGGGTGGTCTCATAGTTGCTGATAACTCTTTTCTCTTTGGCAGCGTATTTGATGAGCACCCGACTGGAAAAAAAGTTTCTAATAATGCTCATGCCAGTATGCGAGCGTTTAATGACGAACTCGCTAATAAAGAAAAGTACCTTTCTACCATCATACCTACTAGTGAAGGCATGATGGTATCGATGAAGCTCACATGATTTCACGTCACAAACATTTAATCTCTAGGCATCTTGTGATGACTAAAGATTTTAGAATACGCGAGAACATGTAGAGTGTTTTGGTACAGTGGTCTATTGCTCTAGACGCAGCTCTAGGTATTGGGAGGCTTCTTAGAGGGAGAATCACTGAGATTTTTGGCCCTGAAAAGCTCAGAAAGATTACCTTGGCTCTTCGTGTCATTATTGCTGAAGTATTATAATAAAGTCTTCTTTCTGACGCAGTTCTATAGTGACCCTCCCTATTTTAAAAGCGTTTCTTATATCCTGTATAACCTGCGAAGGAAATGTCGTATTTTGTCGCTTTGCTCGATATAGAAAAATGTATGCTTGTGGGATTTTATCCACTATACTACCCATAATAGATGTCATCACAGCTTTATAGGACTTCTGTGTTAGTAAAATCTCAGGTTAAGTTGCGGACATTCATGCTACAAAGAAACAAAAAAACTCTACATACGGAGTCTACTTGCACCTTCTGACGCTTCGTCGCTACTTAGAAGTTCAACCATACCTAGCCTTTAGTAGTAAAGTGTTCAGAGTTTTAAAACAACTATAGGTTATGAATCTCTTGAAAAAACGTGTCTATTTTGCATTCAAGATGCACTTCAAATAAAAAGTTCTGGTACGGAGTATGTTTTATTTACAACAAAACATACTCGCATACATGGAAGAGAAGCTAAATACACCTTGTGGAACATCTCTCAAGATACTGAACTCCGCAATTCTATAATCATGACTATGTTCCCGGACGTAAAATAAAGCATGAAGTTTTGAAGACTATACTTGACGTAATATTTACGCTGCATCATCTCCCGCCCCTATATTATTTAACGACAATTCTGAATATACCACAAGTCTTCCGAAGGTATATAGGATATATCTCACTTCTACATCGTTTGTTTATAATACTTCTGTATTTTTTATAAAGAGCTCTTTTAGCAGATTTTGATGATTATTACTAAGGGAGAATAACAGACATATGAAGAACTTGCTGATTGTGTATAGAAGTTCTTGTAGCTTGATAAAGACACAACACTGCTACACTCGTACTGCATGCTAAATGCAGTTATTGCAAACGACAATACTATTAATTAAAACGAGTTAGAAAATGTACAGTATAAGGCAATATTTAAACTTTTAATTCAGTGATCATAGTAGTTTCATGCTTAATTTTTCATATGTACTTGCCATGCTCTTGAGCTACAGGTACATAAGCCTGGGGCGCTTAATCTGCCTTTTCTGTGTAGAGCAACGAGCTGGGAGTTGGTAGGTGCATAAGAGGTATACAGACAGTGAACAGAACCATAAAGTCGACTTTATGGTTCGTGACTACGGAATTACAAAGATAAAAGCCGCAATTGTGGTGATATTACCATTACTTTGTATTTTTAGCATATACCTGTTCGGCATCGAAAACGGGTACGTTAGTATGGTGTTTAACTGTTTGTTCACAAGCGCCATCGTCCTAGTACTCTTACAAAAGCTAAGTCGCTACCCTAAGGTTATAGCTGCTATTGAATATCAGAATATGATTTTTGCAAATGCATTAAATCACGACACTGAGTTTTGCTTGATATTAAACGGACAAGGAAATGTTGTATACTCAGATGCCAGGTTCAATACGCGGTTCCAAAATTTTACTCAAAATGGCCATTTAAACCTGTATAACGTGCTCAAATTGGGTAATTTGAGTGATAAGGAAATATCGCGATTTTTAGGTGCCTTAAAGAACAAGTCACCTGTACGAACATATTGTTCAGTCAGTAAGAAAAATACCGTTTCAAACTTCTCTCTTATCCTTGATCCGATAGTAAATAACCCACAAGTTGACATAAATACCGAAGCAACATTTAGTCTATTTCTTAGCCCCCTTTCAAGGCCCCAGGACTACTTCGTACTTAAAGCAGTAAAAATTACGAAGGAGGACGTGCATGAAAAGCTGTTGAATAGACACAATGTAGGATCTTATTTACTCAGTCAAGATGGGGTCATAATTTCTGCAAATGCAACATTTTTAAAAATTTTTGAGTTAGACACTTTAAAGCGTCATACATTATTGAGTGACTTTCTGAGCAAAAACCAATCAGATAGCGAAACTGATGAAGTTGTATTTTTGACATCAACTGGCACAATGTTCAGAGCATATGTAACGCAAGAAGTCTTTCACGATAAAAATAACAATAGCTACATATACGGATTAATCACGCCTAAAAAATTCGATCTCACCGATTATCAGTTAAACCCGTGCTTCATCCATTCTCCTATAGCTATTGCGCAGTGCAACATGGATGGAAAAATTATAAAGTACAACAAAGCGTTTGAGGCACTTGTAGATAAACAACATCAAGAATACATATACTCTCACCTTACGGCCGTATACAGCAAGAAGATAAAAAAGTACTTACAAAACAGCGTTATAAACAATATGTCCATAGAGGGGCAGCTTTGCAACAAGACTTACGTTAAGATATACATGAATAAGCTGATACATAACAACACTGTATCGGTGGTGTGCTATATAACTGACAGCGCTGACCGTAAAAGTTTAGAAACTCAATTAGAGCAATCACAAAAAGTGCAAGCAATTGGTCAATTAACTGGTGGAATAGCACACGATTTTAATAATATACTGACCGCAATTATAGGATTTTGCGACCTGTTACTTATTCAACATCCCGCTACTGACCCTTCGTTTAGGGATATTATACAAATAAAGCAGAATGCTAATCGTGCTGCCAATTTAATTAGGCAACTGATGGCATTTTCGCGCAAACAGACTCTACAACCCAAGGTCCTAGACATAAACAACATTGTTGCAGATCTGGCACAAATGATAAAGAGGCTCATTAGTGAGGATATTGAACTCAATATTTACTATCAGGAAAACATAGGGCTTGTAATGGTTGATCTTAGTCAGCTAGAGCAGGTAATTGTCAATCTAGTAGTAAATGCAAAATCTGCTATGAGCTCTGGCGGAGCATTAACTATAAGAACCTACAATTTTACAGTAGATGCCTCAACTACACCTAAGGGCATGTTTGCACCAGATAAAGATCGAATCGAGCATGGTGAGTACGTTGTACTTGAAGTCATAGACACTGGACATGGAATAGATAAGAATATCATGAAGAAGATTTTTGATCCTTTCTTCTCAACACAAAGTGATACTTATGGCACAGGCCTGGGACTCTCGACTGTGTATGGTATAGTAAAACAAACCGGTGGTTACATATACGTAAAGAGTAAAGTAGGAGAAGGTACAAAGTTTATGATCTTCCTACCAAGGATATACGCAACTGAAGGTCAAGAAGTAGGAAACCGCTCCATATCAGATGAAAATACAGTAGAAAAGGAACTATTCGAAGGGGGACTACTATTACCTAATGCAGCAACTGTTTTACTTGTAGAAGACGAGGATCCAGTCAGGGCATTTACTTCGAAAGCGTTGTCACGCAGGGGTTTTAACGTCATAGATACAAATTCGGGAAAAGATGCCATAATTGCAGCATCTGATAACCACATAGATATTATTATCAGCGACGTGGTGATGCCAGGTACTAGTGGACCTGAAACCGTAAATGAAGTGTTAAAAATACAACCCAACGCCAAGGTTATATTTGTCTCTGGATATGCTGAAGAAGTGTTTCATCAGCAACATAAAGGGATAGATTTCAATGAAATACTCTTTTTATCAAAACCATTTACATTAAAGCAATTATTACAAAAAGTAGATGAGGCTCTAGCGTGTAAAGGCCAGAAATAAGCACAATATGCCCAGTAATAGTAATATAATATCCCTAGAGAGGACTTGATATGAGTAGCGCGCTGCTTTTGATATACACTACGATGCCGGATCATGACAGTGCTCGTAATATAAGTGAGCTTCTACTACGGGAAAAACTAATATCCTGCTCTAATATTATTAATGGTATAACATCTATGTATATATGGAATGGAGATATTAATACTAGCACCGAATGCATAGTAATAATGAAGACTACTACATGTATGTATGAAGAAGTTGTAAAAAAAATAAAAGCACATCATCCCCATAACACACCAGCAATATTCTCAATCCCTACTCATAACTGCGAGCCAGAATTCTTAAAATGGGTAAACTCCTCTACCGATAGAGATGTTGACTGCTAAAACCATCATCATACGCAGTGTCAATACATATGCCGCATTCTAGCACTTCCTGAAGCAAAAATGCCGCGAATGGAAGTATATGTAAGACGATGCTTTTTGGGTAATGCAAGACTATAGTGGCTTCACTAAGCAATGAGAAGTGGAATGTTCATACAGTAAATTGAAAATCATGTGTAATATGCAGAAAGACACAGCAGAGATAATTGCACCAACTCCAACACGCTCACCACAAAAAAGCCGAAGTAGTCTCACCAAACTATACATTGAAAAATGTACACAACACATATAAAAACAGTAGAAACTCCGCAAAGGATTATACAATCAAGCAATTAGTACAAATCCCAACTAGCGATGACCATCCAATCTAACCGCACACTACACACAAGAAATATATGAGAAGCTCGCAAATACCAAAAACTCACTCTTTGTCTTTATAAAACAAAAGACAGATTTTACACCCCGCCACAAAACTGTACAGCATGCTAGAATTGATAATCTCCCAGCGATTTTAGAAAAACCCACGAAGCTTTCTAGCACGACTTGGATGACGAAGCTTTCGCAAAGCCTTTGCCTCTATCTGCCTTATCCTCTCACGAGTAACATTAAACAGCCTACCTACCTCTTCCAACGTATGGTCCTTACCGCTCTTACCAATTCCAAAACGCATACGGAGAATTCTCTCTTCCTTCGGTGTTAGAGTAGACAGTACCTTAGTAGTTATCTCACGCAAATCAGCAAGCACCGCAGCATTCTCAGGCTTCACAGCACGCTTATCTTCTATACAATCACCAAAGGTACTGCTATCATCATCCCCTATAGGACTCTCAAGACTCACAGGGTCTTTGACGATCTTCATCACCTTACGGATCTTCTCAACATTTATATTAAGCCTAGCAGAAAGCTCCTCCAAAGTTGGCTCTCGACCAATCTCATGCAGCATCTGCCTCAGCGTACGATTGATCTTGTTAACAGTCTCAATCATATGCACAGGTATTCTAATAGTCCTCGCCTGATCAGCTATTGCTCGAGTGATCGCCTGACGCACCCACCATGTAGCATACGTAGAAAACTTATAGCCACGCTTATAATCAAACTTATCTACAGCCTTCATCAAACCTATATTACCCTCTTGCACTAAATCAAGAAATTGCAATCCACGATTCGAATACTTCTTCGCTATAGACACCACCAACCGGAGATTTGCCTTGATCATCTCCTGCTTAGCCCTATTCGCCGTACGCTCATGCTTCTGAATCTTGGCTACTAACGCCTTAAAACTCCCAGGACAATCCTCCCCAGATAGCAACTTCACTCTATTCTGCATCTCCAACAGAGTATCACCCTCCTTATCTAGCAGATTTTGCCATTCAAATGAGGTCTTTGCTTGTTCGGCTATGGTATTATTATTATAAGCATCTAAAAAGCTCTTTCTATCCACACCGTAGCTCTCAGCCAACGAAACAAGAGAGGATTCCTCTGCCGCTATTGACTTACTTAAAGCGTATATTTGCTGAGTCACAGACGCGACAGCAGAATCACTAAGCTTCATCTGAGAAACCATCTCCCATATGCTGTCGTGCAACTCATTGTAAGCATTTTCATCGCACTCGCCGCCATCACGCTTTTTCTTCTTCATATCCAAGATCTTCTCAGCAGCTTCTATCGTGGAATCCAAAACAGATATAACTTTTGGCAATAAAGCACTCTCCATCTCCAGTATGGAAGCATTACCAAGAGAAGATTCATCGTCTTCATCAGCCTCATCATCAAGAGATGACTCCGGATCAACATCTCCATCATCTGGAGGCAACACCACATCACCTCGCCCAACACTATATTCTTCGCCATCTCCCTCACCAAATCCAGGTTGAGGGAAGCCACATCTGTAATTTGCATCCAGATCAATAAGGTCACGCAACAATACCTGCTGATTCACCAAATCATCCCGCCACGACATAAACGTGCGTAATACTAAAGGAGCCTCCACCATGCATCTAAGCATGTTGACCTTTTCTGACTTGATTCTTTTCGCGATCTCTATCTCTCCTTCCCGTGATAAAAGCTCAACCGAGCTCATCTCACACAAATACATACGTATTGGATCGTCAGTCTGACCAAAATCCCAAGAACGAATACTGGCTTCGTCCTCTTCGTCTTTTACAACACCCTCTCCAGTAACAGTATCATCTGCATCATCCACATCACTCTGCTCAAGAACACTAATTCCTGAATCCTGCAACATAGATATAGTTTCGTCTATGCTATCTGAGGTTACTACCTCATCATCAGAAAGAGCATCATTCAAATCGTCAAACGTAACTATGCCGCCTTGCTTTATACCCTTTGTTATTAGACTTCTAACAAGCTCCTTATCCATCAATGAATCCCGCAAAGGAAAAAACTACTATATAACCAGACGAAAATACCAGCCACTTGCCATGCTAGACCCTAAAAAATATCAACTACACACCGAAGACGACCTCATACCCCAATGCTATGGCAACAAAAACCGCAAGTGATACCGATACAAAACACAACCGGTAGGCACTCCAACTAACATAAATTCGGCAAAATGTCCAATAATTTACTACCTTTTACACGTTTATCACGATGTTTGAAAAAACTCTGTTAGCTTTTCCCTTACCTCTACAGGGTCACTCATAGTGTTTACTTGCGCTCTAAAATAAGACGCACCAGAATAAGTGCTGCTATACCAACTGAGGTGCTTCCTCAAGATTTTTACTCCTAGATCTTTTCCATAGTAGCCTAGTGCATAATCGTAGTGATCCAATATAATTGCCAACTTTTCACTTTTTGTGGGTTCTGGTAATATCTCCGAGTTTTTCATAAAACTTAGTGCTTGTTTTATCAGCCATGGTTTACCGTAGGCTCCTCTGCCAATCATCACTCCATCGGCTCCAGATTCGTTGAGCGCCACTACTATATCATCCAAGGTTCTAATATCCCCGTTTACTATTACTGGTATTTTTACACACTCTTTTACTCTCTTGACGAACTTCCAGTCTGCAGAGCCACTGAACATCTGTGAACGTGTTCTACCGTGAATGGTAATCATCTGGATTCCTACATCTTCAGCAACTTTGGCTAAAGTAGGTGCATTCAAATTTGTAGTATCCCAGCCCATGCGCATTTTTACTGTAACAGGAATCTTTACCGCCCTTACCACGCTTTCCATTATTTTCGTCGCGATAACTTCATCCTTCATTAATGCAGAGCCCGCATAGCCATCCACAACTTTTTTGGCAGGACATCCAAAATTTAGATCTATAGATTTCGCACCTAGATCTTCATTAATCTTCGCCGCTTCTGCCATAATTTCAGGAGTACAACCAGCTAATTGTACAGAAGTATTAGGACACACTTCCGATTTTTGCATACTTTGCCGAGTTTTTAAGATCATTGCCCTACTGGCTACCATTTCAGATATCAAAAGCCCAGCTCCCAGCTTTCGTACTGTTCTTCGAAAAGGCAAGTCGGTAACGCCGGACATAGGGGCCAGTATAACTGGGTTTTCTGAGATGAATTGCCTCATTTAAATATTATTTATTAATCGCATATAGGCCGATGATAAAGCGCAACCATGACAGTCGCAATATAGAAATTCTTACCATAGATAGTTTATTTAGTGATAATTTTATTTAAATTTTTAATAATTTATTTACAACAATGCAAAATAAAGAGTATTACATGTCTGCGGGGATGGGTTCTGTAAATCGGATGTGTAATGTCGAAGTATCTTATTAGCGCGCCTGCAAAGATAAACTTGTTTCTCCATATAGTCGGTAAAGCTCCATGTGGGTATCACTTAATAGAGTCTGTTTTTGCATTTGTAGAGTTATACGATGTTTTAGAGTTTGACATTGGCTCTAGAAACCGAGGTATAAGATTTCTCAAACCTTCATGTATTAACAGACGTGATAACACTATACAGCGAGCTATAGGACATATGGTGAGGAGATGCTCGCCGGGCACTACAGATAATGTTTACGTTAAAGTTTTAAAGAATATTCCTGTATCGTCTGGATTGGCTGGCGGTTCAGCAGATGCTGCTGCTGCTATTAATCTGCTAAGCAAGCTGTGGGGCATAAATGAAAGAGAAGCTGAGAGGGTAGCTTTTAGGGTTGGAAGCGATGTTCCTGTGTGTTTAGAATCTAAAACTGCGTTTGTTGCGGGCATGGGAGACGTAGTAGAATTGCTAGAAGATTCATTCTTGCCTAGACACGTTATTTTGGTAGGTCCCAAAGTGGAATTGAGCACAAAAAGTGTATTTAACATGTACAATCCAAAAGCGTTTTCTCCGAGCATAGGTAAGTTGCCTAGTAATTCTGAGGATTGGCTTTCTTTGTTGAAGGAAGCTCGTAATGACTTAACGGAGGTTTCCGTAGAATTGGTGCCGGATATTCGTATGATATTGGATGTGCTGCGTTCATTAGATGGGTGCTGCTTTTCCAGGATGAGTGGAAGTGGGGCTATGAGCTTTGCTGTTTTTGAAGATGAGAATTTAGCTGAGTTAGCCGCTAAGTATCTAAAGAGAAACTATCCAGACTGGTTTATTTTCAAAACTAGGATTATTAGGTCAAGTGATAGGGAAAACAGTATGACTAATCTTTGAGGTAGGAAAGTTGTCCTGCTAGTGATAGAGTCTTTTTTATGTTGTTTACTGTAACGTTACCTTAGAGTCGGTGTAACTTAAAGAGCCAAAACACTCGGAATACTGAACTGAACAAAGAAATCTGTTTTTTACCATGTTGATGTACTGATGCGTAAGTATGTTGTCGATCCGATATGTAAGTTGTTTACGCAGTTCTCACTGCATAAAAGGATGTTATTCCTCTTATTGGGCATGTTTTTCGACCTCGGGAGTGTAGACAAGATGTGGTGTGACGACACCTTATAATATGTACAGACAATAATAGAGTTATAAGGTGCGTTATTACATTGCGTGTGGCCTGCGATAATGTTGTTATAAGTGACTTTGCTTAATGGCTTTAGCTTTACAAATGTTGACCGTTGCATCCACTATATTAAACAAGGGCACACTGTGTATTTCATGCAACTATATCATAACATGTGACGTATATGTCCATACTGTTTATGTAGTAGAACCTGATCTATGCGCTGTAACTTATCCATATATAAAGTTTGTACTCCTGTCTCTGTTCGCGAAAATAAGGTTTTTGTGTAAGGTCATTTTAATTTAAAAGGAATGCAGTATGTAAATATCTCATATGTATACAGTTGGTCATGAGATTATGAGGTACGCATATCACATTATGCCGTCATTGTTTTTACGGGAGCTCTTGCGTATGGCTTAAGCACGAAAGAGCCTTACATGAACACAATCAATATATAAGATCTTAGATATATGAATCTAAAACGATGCCTTGAAATAAGTGCATGGAATTCGGAAGTATTATGCTGATAGACACTTGAAACAGGTTTCAGCATTTCCACAGGCTACGCAATTTATCATCTATCTCGCGAGCATACTCAGATAAGTTCAAGGCTACATCATTCTTCCCTTCAAGTCTCAGCTTTACTATCTGCTCATGAATCTCGTTCAACTGCCTAGATAACATAAGCTTTTCCCATTCCTGCTTAGCCAATTTCTCTATGTTCTCATGGCCTAGTCCCGGCACTATAAACGCACATCCAACATTTGCCATACTTCTTATGACGTATTGAAGAATCGCCTCAAGATTCTGCCCTCGTGGCCTAAGCTTTTCTAAAAGATCTTGCTTCAAAAACACGTCATCACAGGTGCTTTTTATGTCAACAATATGTTGCTGTAGCACTCTTCTGTCTACAGAGGAAAAATCTATACTAGCAAACTGTTCAAAAATCGCGGAATCATCTAAAAGTTTAGGACACTCTATAATTGTGTACATAACACGCAGCTGATAGTTCTCTTCCATACATACTTTCATTGATACATCTTGGAGTCTGTCACACGATTTCACCTTATTAGCTCTACTACCCGTAGTTCCGGTGTACGAATTCGTGTTCCAGTTTTTATACCCTTGCAGCGCCTTCATCTGCTGATAAAAGAAATTCCTATAGTGCTTAGCTACATTAGGATCTTGTATTCTTGAAGTATATTCTTTTATCTTCCCTTCGAGCATCATGCACTGCTCCGGCACGATTTTATCGCCTATACCACTGCTAGATAGTTCATACTCCCATATAAATTCTGAAAGCAACTTAGCACGCTCTATTAAGTCCTTAACAAAGTCAATACTTTGTTCCCTGCATATATCATATGGATCCTTACCTTTTGCAATAGATATAAACCTAATACTGGAACCAAACTTCATGATGGATATTGCAAGTTGAGCAATTTTTACCGATGCTTTTAAGCCTGCAAAATCTCCATCAAGCCATACTATTATCTCAGGTACAACACTCCAAATGTTTTTCAGATGAAACTCCGTCATTGACGTTCCCAACAATCCCACCACATTGTGGATACCCAACTGACTGAGCATTAAGACATCCATATAGCCTTCCACAACTATGATCTTACCTAGCTTTTTTGCTTGTCCCATAGCTAGATGTAAGCCATACATGCATTCTCTTTTTTTGAATAATGCATTTTCTGCAGAGTTTAGATACTTTGGGGTATGTCCAGGAGTAATAGATCTGCCTCCAAGGGCAATAACCTTACCCATTGAGTTACATATTGGAAATATGATCCTATTATAAAGACAATCCTGGACGCCTTTAGTAAGCAAACCAGTCTCGCTTATTTTTTCCATACTAATGCCTAAAGACAAAAGATGCGCTTTTACCCCCGTGGAAGTAACATATCCCAACCTGAATCTATTTATCGTACTATCTGAAATACCTCGGTCTTTTAGATAAGATATAGCAGATTTTGAAACACTTAATTGCTGAGAAAGAAATACCACCGCTTTTTCCATAACAGCATATAAAGAGCTATGAGATGCATCAGCCTTCTTATCATCTATAAGCTCTACGTGGTACCGGTCAGAAAGATATTGCATAGCCTGCTTAAAATCCAGCCCTTCCGTATCAGATATGAACTGGATTACATCACCCGTTGCCCCGCAGCCAAAACAGTAGAATAACTCATTTTCACTATTAATATTGAATGAAGGGGTTTTTTCCGAATGAAATGGGCACAAACCCACATAGTTATTCCCACTCCTCTTGGTTAACTTAATCTTTCCCGCTACTACATCAATTAACCTTATTTTACTTCTCAGCAAGGTTATATTATCAGTAATAGAATTATTATTCTGCATGATACTACCCAACATCACACTGTAGATTATACTCCCAGTGCACCTTGTTGTCACACCAGTTGAATACCAGTATGGTACTTAAATTCGCAACAGATGTTATCATCTATTTCGTGATATGCGCATTGCCGAAACTAACACGTAAAACGTAATGATATGCATACAGTAATATCATCCACAATAGACTATAAAGGGTACAATATCTAAGAATTATACAAATTTTTACATAATATACTGAAATGCACTTGGAGATTTTGCAAGACTACATGGAATTGTGCCCCACTCAGAACCAGATATATCAGTGCTAATAAATACAGATCTAAAGCATATGTTTAAACATATGCTACAGTCAGTACCTCGATTCTAAATCGAGAAACACAATTATTACAGCAACATATTAACCGGTAGTACTATATATAATTTAATAACAAAACCTTGAACAAAGTACCCATGTTTTCCGTTAATCTAAGAAATCCACATTTAAGATCATCCGCTTGCTTTGCTTGCGCTCGTTTCATAAGGAACTCTAATCTCTCACGTATACCGAATCTATAGAGGAATTCTCGCTGAGTCATGGCCTCACATCTTATCTCTTTTAAACTTCTCTGCAACATAACAAAGTCGACAGACGCAGAGATGTCGCATTCTCCTACGTGATCTAGAAAACTACAATACTGATGATTCCTCACAGCCTGAATCGTGCTTCTATACACGGGATGCATGTACCCATAATCCACTATTAACGCTGTACCACCGTGTTTTAGCAAAATCCCTTCTATATTCCTTATAATATCTGTAGCAGCTTCACATCTCTCAATAATTCCTCCATTTGGAACATTGTTGTCTGGAAAAATAAAGTCCGTACTTTTAATTGGGATAATATCCAAGCCTTCAGTACTTGAACAAACATAATTTTCAAACCATGTTCCGTCATGAAATACAAACTGCTTGATAGGTAATGCATCAAAAAACTCATTGGCTATTAGTATAGTCGTACATTCCGGAAGATCATATACACTGTCGTGCCAAAAAATTTTTCTACGTAGCATAGCTTCTTTCAGTGTCTCTTTCTGTATATTGCGCAACAGCGGACTAATCTCCACAAGGTGAACCTCAAACAAGCTGTCATAATATGGAAAACAGCTTAGTATCCTTAGTATATCACTCATAAGAGTGCCCCTACCCGGACCTAACTCAACAAAAATGCACCGCTCAGAAAGTTTTACATACTCTAAATATTGCAGGAGCCAGATTGCTATAGTCTCACCAAATAATTGGCTAATGTCAGGAGATGTAATAAAGTCGCCACTCAAACCAAACGGAACATGTGTCATATAATAGCCACGTGTTCGATCATAGAGCGCCTCTCTCATGAACTTATCGATAGGTACTGCGTTACTGTAAGAAAAGATCGAGTGCTTCATTACTTTTACCAGTGTGTTAATATTTATTTTACCTCAATAAGTTAGAAAGTTGTAGCTGCTTAGGGTATATGCTCTAGTGCAGAGACCTAGCTTTAGATCAAAAGGAACAGTTAAGGGGGCGGTTGAATAAAATAGCCGACCCCGAAATTTCCTGCTGCATTGTATCTTAAAACCTGTTAGTAATTAGCGCACCTGGCAAAATTGGTACTGTATGTTCCTATATAAAAATTTGGAATTCTCCTAGTAAGCAGTGGGGAGCGGTAATATGTAGAGTTTTTGAGTGATATATTTATCATACTATTGTATACGAAAAGGCCTATGACCATGCCGGATGATAATGTTGAATAGGTATCTTCATGTCTATAGTCAAGAAGTTCATAATTCCATGCGAGTTTGGTGGTAAAACCTCACCATTTGCAGTGTATATAGGTGAGCCAAAGCCAGATGTACATCCCGTGCAGCACCAGAATACATGGCTATCTAAGGAGCGTGGTGGTCAAGTGCCTGAAAGGGTTATCAACAGCCTTGAGAGACTTCATAAATTGGCTAGGGAAAACGGTATATGCTTTGCCGAATTGTGCGTATACGCTCTAAAGGTTGCTACTACTCATGATAACAACGCTGAAAATGTGAAGTGAAACATAAGTAAGTCGCCACTCTATTTCCATATACATTAAATGTGATGGAACAGCGCTCGCAGTGTTGTTGCGGCGGTAGTCTCCACCCAAGATTTACGTCTGTAACTGGCACTGCACCTATATTAACGATCCATACCCACAACTCATCCTAAACAAGCATCTAACAAGGCGGCATAACTATAATTATGCTGCAAAATTGTGACTATTAGAAAAAAAAGCGCATATTAGCCAGTTTTACTAAGAAGAGTTAAAAAAAACCCCTTCAGTGCTTCTATTACTGCCATATAACGCTACATTTTCGCTATGCACATCACGCAAACTTATCTGTAAAGATAAGAGAAATGCTGATAGGAAAAACATTTGCACATTGTCAAAGTATTTTGACTTTTATACGATAAAAGTTTTACTTCAGTGCAGATAAACAAATACCACTATGCTACTCCAATACCATTACTTAGGTTGAGCGTTTGCTAAAATGTAATCATATAGCGTGGTACTTTCTGGAAGATCGTATACACTACCGGGGCAAAAAATTTCTCTACGTCTCATAGCTTCCTTATCGTATCGTTCTGTATATTGTGCACTAGAAGCGCAGAACGTAATGGGAAAATCATAAAAAACCAACAACAAATTTATTAGCTTAGAGCTGTAGAATCTATTGGCATAATGATAGAATATACAAACGGAATATGACTACTTTGTAGCCCTTTTAAGCAAGATAGATGCTTGTCGAGACTTCGAAGTTTGCAACCCCTACTATGATTATATCAGCGTCGTCAACTTCCCAAAGACTCTAAATATAGTCATGAGGAATAGTATACTTCTATTCCGTTACAATACTTATCACTAATCTAATGCATATAAACACTTGGATCCTTAGCTATCTTCCATCGAAAATCTTCATTAGAAAATGATATCTTAAGATATAAAAGAAAGTATGTGATATCGCTATATTTTCTGAAGATTTACAACTTCCACCGGGTATAAAACCAGGAGATAATCCCTCATAAGAGCACTATAACTTCCTATTCCTGCGCTTGATTCACAATGGATAAAAGCTCGTTCTCTACTGCTGCATTCTCCCACTGCATATATCCTACAATGCGGTATATCACTTCTCCCTTCTTATTAACTACCAAAGTCAAGGGAATAGCCGTAACATCAAAATAATCAAAAAGCTCATGCTTCACATCAATATACATGGAGAGCGTGAGATTATAGCTATCGCGTGCACGCAACACTGTAGAAACATCATCGATACCCACATCTGAGATGGGCAAAACCACTACTGCATCCCCCAAATCTTTTGCTGCAAGATTTTCCGAAACTCGCTGGATTCCCTGAAGTAGAATTACCGAATCTAGATTCCACGGCGCCCAAAACACAATGACACATACTTTATCCTGAGCGATATCCCGTAAGGTAAGCTCCTTCCCATCCAAATCTGCAAGGGACTTGTTACTGACCTTGAAACCTCTACTAACTTTTCCTTCTACAAAAACCCGGGGCATTACCTCCTGAACAAGCCTGTGTTGCAAAACTTGCTCAGCAGCATGCGCATAACACGAAAGTGCAAGCAATACAGCTATAGCACATGTAAGCCACTTGCTAATCCTCAAACGCTTCCTCCCAGGTCCCCTCCGTTGCGGCTCGAGCATATTCAGTAACCCTATTCTCGAAGAAGTTTGTATGCTCCACACCATTCAAAATCTCATCCAACCATGGTAACGGATTCTCCGCGACATCATAAATAGGCTCCAAGTGCAGCTGCTTTAACCTTCTATTGGCTATGAAGCGTATATACCTCTTCACTTCACACGCGGAAAGACCATCAACATCACCCAAAGCAAATGCAAGGTCTATAAACTCGTCCTCAAGCATTACTATAACTTTACACGCATCGTAAAGCTCTTGTTTCAGATCATCGTCCCATATCTCACCGTTTTCATGGATGAAGGTGTTGAACAACTTTATGATAGAATCTGTATGCAAACTCTCATCACGTGCAGACCAAGCTATAATCTGCCCCATCCCTTTCATCTTACCGAAACGTTGAAAATTTAGCAAAATCGCGAAAGAAGCGAATAACTGTAACCCTTCTGTAAACGCACCAAACACAGCAAGAGTCTTAGCTACATGTCTCTTATCACCCCTCTTGCACTCTTCAAACCTCTGCATGTAGTCATATTTCTTCTTCATGACCTCAAACTTCAAAAACGCCTGATATTCTACCTCAGGCATCCCAATAGTATCGAGCAAGTACGAATACGCCGCCACGTGTATGGTCTCCATATTGGAAAACGCAGACAGCATCATGCATATCTCCGTAGGTCTGAAGATATTAGAATAGTGCTTCATATAGCAATTATTCACCTCTATATCCGCCTGAGTAAAAAAGCGGAAAATCTGCACGAGGAGATTCTTCTCTTTCTCAGAGAGCATGGTCTTCCAATCCTGCACATCATCAGCAAGAGGCACTTCTTCGGGCAACCAATGAATCCTCTGTTGACATAACCATGCATCATACGCCCACGGATAGTCAAAAGGCTTGTATACAGGCTTAGCATCTAACAGCGACATGCTCGCTACCCTCAGAAAAAGCTCACGGCTAAACCTTACGAATAAGTGTGAAAATTGTCAATCTCAGACCACAACCTTAGTGCCATATTCTTAATAGCAATACAAACCACTATATACAAGTACTGCACAGCAAAAGCCTTGGAACTGAAGCTCGTTTCCTTAATGAGTACGAGTATTTATCTTACATCGGATCTCCCTAATAGCACAGGCCTAAATTATCAGAAAATCGTATGCTTTACCTCAGTCTATAGAGCAATATTCTCCCTTCAACATAAAATTGAAAAAAATTTTTTGGCTTTTTTAAAATATACCATGCAAAAACAAGTACCATACCGTACACATATGGTACAATATATTGTACTAGGGTATTTTCATTCTTAATTTTACAAGATAATACTAAAGTTATATATCAAACAGCTCTTTGAGAAAATTTATACATAACAATAGAGAACAAATACGTTTACCCTCTACAACTTTTGTCAGCAACCAAAACACGGTGAAAGCTGAGAAGTAAATCCAAAAAATGCGATCTATCCCCCGCAAAATCCTATAGCAGTGTTAGGAGCAATGTCCAATACTAGCCATAACACATCAAACACAGAACGTACTATAATCGATTTGTAATATCTATACTCTGACTGCCCAATAATCTTCTGTTAAAACTAATGCTTCTTATAATGTTCTAAAAACACTCCACACAAGTACTAGCAATAGAGGTTTCCTGAAACCTCATACAGCAATCCCCCTACCACTTTTGTATCATCTTCTAAAAACAAGGCTGCAAACCCTTTAACTTAAGTACCAAGTAAAATACCAAGATAAAGAACAACGCATCAGAGCTCACCACATGCATGCTTCATGCAGCATGGATCACAGAAAATACCGTATCCAGGGAGGATGCATAGAGCACGCAATATTAAAACGCAGCTAATACGCGAATTTGATTACGCCTCCTCTCTCAATATACTTGTATGTCATACACACATGATTCATGTATTTTCGTGTCTTGCAAAAAACTGAACATACTTGTTCATGAATCTTCTACAAGAGAAGTCGAACTTCGTCCTGAAAACGGACTCCGTGTTTTGCTCATAATGCTGAGCCCATTGGCTGGTGCAACTTCTCCAGTAATGCTATCAGATGCAATGAAGCGGCATTTCACGCTATTGGTTATGGAAGTGTAGTTCTCTGGAATGTAAACAGTGGGGTGAGTATCTTCGAGACCGAGATATTCCTTGTAGACAAGCTCGTAGCCTGCCATATCTCAAAAAAACCTATACAAAAGCAATGATAGTAACATTTACTAACTCGATAATAAGGGTATGGAATACGCTATAATGCCTAATAACGGTACATTACTGAGAGATAACTCTTCTCAAATATTACTATACTCAACTTACTATCCAGCAAGCAGGCTGAATAACAATGCATAAGTGAAATATTTGGAAATACTATATCAGATGCGCTAAAAGAGAGAGACTGTAAAATACTTGGTATCTATATATACCTTCTTTGCTGCATTGGTCCACGTAAAAGATATCACACATCAGTCGCACTTCTCCTTCACGATATGTTGTCTGCGAAAACATATGATATATTCGAACAAAAAGAGAGAAAATCTGACTATAGGAAGTTTTGTGATAGTACAACACAGTAATAACCAGTACAAAAACTTCACGTACACGTATAACAGCAGATCTTCAGAATTTGCTATTCTATAAATCTTCCGACAGAGCTTCGCCTTCCATTTCCTGAAGAATATCTCACGTTACAGCCCATTTCTATACAGAATCATCGAAGAGTATAAGGTTATAAGCAGTATTTATAATGTTCTTACCTTACTACAGAAATAAACAACGGATCTTCAAATATTACACGTTCTCATGAAACACATTCCCAAGGTGACAAGCGCTATGTATCAAGACTATAAACCATGCCTGACAGAGTAGCAGCCCCTCAACAAATCATCAAACGCTATATATCTCATCATAAGTCCAGCACGGACAAAAACACCCAAACAACACCGGAGGCTAGAAAAACGTGAACTCGTGCTCTGACCGACAATCTCGCATTTGATAGGTATTGTACTACTAGTCTTTACCCCACAACACCGTACTGCTATTGCCAAAGCCCTTACTAAAGGAAATCTCCATAGTAATTGGAATCTGAAATATCCTTAATTAAGCCCTAGTCCAACGCGTAACACCATCCTTGTCATCTTTTATCACAATTCCTATAGAATGTAGCTGATCCCGTATCTCATCTGCTAAAGCGTAATTACCAGAATTTCTTGCTTCCCGTCTACGCTCTAAAAGTTCCTGAATCTTATCCACATCTACCGCTTCTTCGGTAGATTTTCCGGCAAAACCGTCGGTAATTCCCATTAACTTAGCACTGCGATTGAGCACTCTAGCCAATTTCAGCCGCTCCTTAAAATCAGTAGTTTTATTTATCTCTCCTACCAACGCATGCAATTCCACAATTGCCATAGGCGTGTTAATATCATCTTTTAAAGCTTCTAAGAACGTATCATGAACTTCGACTTCTTCTATGCCAGAATTCAGCTCTTCAGATGTAAATTCCATGCAAGACCTACGCATTTTACTTAGAGCGCTCTGAGCATCAAAAATGGCCTTTTCATTCCAATCAAGCGGCTTTCTATAGTGTGTACATAAGAACACATACCGTATCACCGCCCCTTCAATACCGCTATTTCTTAATCCCCTTACAGTAATCACATTACCAAGGGATTTGCTCATTTTTTCTCCTGCATTGACAGTGAGAAACCCGTTATGTACCCAGTACCTAGCGTATTCACTACCAGAAAACGCACACATATTTTGCGCAAGTTCATTCTCGTGATGAGGAAACATTAAATCAGCTCCTCCCCCGTGAATATCAAAACTTTCACCAAGATAGCGATAGCTCATGGCAGAACATTCTATATGCCAACCAGGCCTACCCCTACCCCACGGGCTTTCCCAAGCTGCTCCTAACTTAATGTCTTTCTCAGTTGCCGGCTTCCACAAAACAAAATCCCCAGGATGCAATTTCTTAGCGTCAATACTAACCCTATTCCCAGAAATCATCTCGTCTATCTTCCTGCCAGATAGCCTACCGTAATACCTATGAGATGAAATACTGAAATACACAGAACCACCTTTTACGTAAGCGTGCCCACCTTCCACCAACCTACCAATAAGCTGAAGCATAGTATCTATTTCGGCAGTCGCCCTTGGCTCCACCGTAGGTGATAAACAGTTAAGCGCATTCATATCCTCATGGAAGTACTTTATATACCTCTCTGTGAAGTCACCTATGTTCTGCCCCGTTTCTGCAGCAGCGTTTATTATCTTATCGTCGACATCCGTAATGTTACGAACGTAAATTACCTCAGGATACAGCTCTCTCAATAATCTAAAGAGAACATCATAAACAACAGCTGAGCGCGCATTCCCTATATGCGCCAGATCATAAACCGTAGGACCACATGCATAAATTTTCACGCATGCTCTATCTATAGGGTCAAATACCCTCTTGGCAGCACTAAAAGTATCGTACAGCTTCATATTACAAAAAATTTGTAGATAAAAGAGAACATCCCCATTACGAGCTTCGGACCAGCAATCAAGACAATAGACGTGACGGAAATTCCCAAAAACGCGAGCAATACACCCACTATAACTAAAACTCCATCTTTATTCAGTACACCAAGCGCCATGGCTGATATCCCTCCCGCAGGAATAAAGTTTGTCAGGGGAAGCGGTATAGCAATTGATATTGCACATAACAGACACAGCATAGCTATTGTCCTCTCCCCAACATCGCAGAATATGAACAGCATCCTAGGCTTTGTCCACCTCTCCGTTTTTCTAAGAAAAGGCGATGTCTTCTCTATAACAGCTGCAAGAAAGCTGCGCTTAAAAGATTTTCTTTCCAAAAACGCCGGCAGCCATGGTATAGACATACCCATTAACATCTGCATGGAGAACAGCAGCAGCGGCAACGACAAAATTGTCGTATATCCAGGTACAACAGGAATTGGTATGGAAAGAGGCAAGGAAAACAGCAGCATCAGCACACCAAAACCTCGGTCACGAAGTATCATTTTAAGTTCGTACAGAGTAACTGTGTCTGCACTCCCCTGTACACTGACCTCTTCCAGTATATCAGAGACAGCCCTCCTGTCCTTACCAGTATCCATACAAAATCCACGAGAACGCAGGTCAGTCAATGAGATACCATAATAGAGAAATAGTGTATAGCGAAATATACGCCTAACACCACTACTCATCCCGTATTGGTAACCTATTTTGCATGACAAATACAACAACCTTGAGTGCATATGCCATGATGCACAGTAGACCTATTACGAGGATTTCCATATGCTATTTTCCATAAGAAACTCCGATAATTACATATCATATATAATGTTACACTTAGCATATATCGCAATGAATACTGCATCTCAAAAATGCGGCGTTGTTATTTTTTGCATATAATATCGCAAGGCACAAACCACATTTAAAGACCTATCAAAGCCGTGCCTTCTAACCTTAGGTAAATCACGCTTAAACGCAGGATTTTTTTTAAACATCCTTGTGCAAATATTTGAAGATCCAACAGCATAAGTGGTAACAATAAAGCTGCTTGTAAGCTCTCTGGATAATCTAGAGACTTTCTCTTTTTAATAAAATTTCGATAATTACAATATATTACATTCTATATATAACACTTTACTTTTAAAATCTAATTGATACCTTCAAGAATTGCGTATACCTGCCTCAGCACCCCGCAACAGCACTTACTGAATGTTGCTTTCAGATGAAATTTTGTTTTGAGCAACATAAAATCGTGTTTTCTTAATCCCGGAAAGACGTTCTGGTAAAGTGTGTCTACTCCAGCGAGCCCCAAAAACCAACTACCAGGACTTTTAGATACATGGGGAGCGTATACAAGCCTGCATAACATGCGATTTCCTGTAGAAGATGGTGCCTGTACCTCGTTCAGGCAAAATACGATACGTATGCAAAGATGTCTTGTACCAAGTATGCATATTACGCATACAGAACGCAAGGCAGCATTATCTGCAAAAGTAATGAATATTTTAGTAATGCACCAACTTATACTTTGCATTCTGTGTATAAATGCAACAGGTATTCCTAAGAGCATATTGAAAAAAACTAGCCCATAGACCAGCCCGAAAGGGCACTAATAATTTCAGCGGTCATTCAACCTAGAAAAAAACTACCGTAACCTTAGTTTCCCCCCAACTTCTTGATGTAGGTTCTGTTGCATCTCGCTCATAATAGTGACTGAAAATGCAGCAAACCATTACTTTTGGATTTTTTACTGCAGTACATGAATAGTGCTTAAGTGCTTTTTTAACATTTTAATACATGATTACTGCGCTACCTCTTGAGATGATAAGTTCACGTGTAGCAATTTTGTCAAATTAGTTGTGTTTTGACAGCCGTGAGATATGATATCCTCTCGTTTGTTTTCATTACAAGTCTTCTGTTATTAAATATACGTTAAAGATGCACACTACCGGAGACAATTCTTCTAGCTTTGACGGGCATGTGGTTCCCTCTGTACTAGAAGCTTTGAGTCGTAAATCGCCTCAAAATATAAAATATGATCTGCTGAAGAGCTTTATAGAAAAGTTTTATAACTTTTCGTACAGCACGGATATGGAATTGAGTGCTGAGTTTCTTCTACACATGGCAGAGGATTTATACCAATTCATAAACCAAAGAAAGCCAGGGGAAAGCTTAGTAAGGGTGTTTGATGTTGCAAGGCCGAACTTCCCTGATGAATCTCTTACAATTGTTGAAACGGCCAATGATAATTTGCCGTTTATAGTGGATTCAGTGATGATCGCCATTAAAAAGCACGATCTTCCTATCTATCACTATACCAACTCTGTGCTCCATATAAAGAGAGATGGTAGCGGAATAGTTGATGTAGATATACTGCCGTCTAACTCTTGTGTAGAAAATGGAACTTGTGAGTCTGTGGCGTACTTTGTGGTAGGCAAGACCAGTAAAGATTTGCAAGAAAAGTTGAAGGCTGATGTAGAAAAAGCCCTTTATTCAGTTACCTGCTGCGTAAATGATTGGAAGCCTATGCTCGATCGAGTTAGCGACTTATTGCATGACTTTGAGAAAGATCTAAGTTGTAGTGAAATCTGCCATTTTTTGAAATGGATGTCCTCTGATAACTTTGTATTCTTGGGATTTGAGGAATATGTTAAGTCTCCATCTTCAAGTGAAGATCTGGTTTTGCTACTAGAGCGCAGTCTAGGCTTGGCTAGGATAGAAAGCCATAGGGAGTCCACAAAAGGCTCTGCTTATGGGCGCGTACACTTGTATGTAGCTCAGTCAAACCTTGTGTCTAATGTGCATAGGCACGAATATATGATGTGCGTGGGTGTAAAAACATTTAATACCTCAGGAGATGTAATCAAAGAGAGCTGCTTTTACGGTTTCTTCACCTCTGCAGTGGCCTTCCAGAGCGTTCTTGATATACCTATTATTCGGCGCAAGGTGGAATATGCAGAGGCGCGGTCTGGGTTTATGAGGTATGGACACAATGGTAAAGCCCTTTTTACCATAATCCAGAAATTCTCAAGAGAGGAGCTATTGCGCGCTTCTGAAGAGGAGCTCTTTCAAATTTCGATGGGTATTCTTTCCTTATCAGGTAACCCTAAGGTTAAATTGTTCACGCTAAGGGATACTGTAAACGGGTTTATAGTATGTATTATCTTTATTCCTAAGAGTGTAGCTAGCACTGAACTCGCTGATAGAATTGCTCTGGTGCTAGAGGGAACTTTGATGGGAGAAGTCGTTGGAAAGTACTACAATATGTACAACGAGTCTGATCTTGTGAGGTTACAGTTCACTGTTAAAGTTGCTGCTGATGCTGAGTGTTTGCTCTCCGAAAGGGATATAGAAAAGCTTGTAGTGGAGACAACAAAGCGCTGGGAAGATAGGCTTGCAGAAGTCATCATGGAGAAGATGGGCTCTAAATTCTTGGAGTATGTCACTGCTTTTCCGAAGAGTTATCAGGAATACTTTGCTCCTAGGAGCGCATGTCATGATATCCTAAAAATCCATAAGGTTCTGGAGAGTGGTATAGGGGAAGTAGATCTTTATCTGCTTGATAATAACAGTCAGTACCAACTTAAGATATATGTACCTTCGGAAAGTGATTTACGGCTGTCCAAGGTGCTCAATGTGGTGAAGAAAATGGGCGCGAAGATGTCTCTTCACTACGGCTATGATGTTAATGTGTATGGTCAGTGCGTGCAGATGCATCATTTTGTATTATCAAACACTCATAGATCGTTGGATCATCACAGGGTTAAGAGGCAATTTGAAACAGTACTCAAGCAAGTATTCTGTAAGAAAACAGAGAATGATTATTTTAACAGTCTAGTAATTTTGGCAAATCTCCAGTGGAAAGAGGTCTTACTCATTAGGGCGCTCAGTAGATACTTGAAGCAAATATCGTTTAATTACAGTCAGTCGTACATACAGAAAGTAGTGCGCAAGTATCCAGACATGATCAACTTGTTTGTGAAGCTGTTTGAGGCCAGGTTTGATCCAAAGTTATCTGAAGGCCGCGAAGAGAAAGTGGCGTCGGTTCGCAAGTCGATAGAAGATTTGTTTGCTCAGGTTTCTGATGTTGTACACGATTATGTACTAAAGAGCATATACATGCTCATAATGGCTATATTGCGTACTAGTTACTATCAAGGTGATAAGCCATACTTGTCTATAAAGATAGACTCTTGTGCAGTTCCTGATATGCCGCTACCGCGCCCGTTCCGCGAAATATATGTCTATTCGAATGAGTTTGAAGGCATACACTTACGTGGTGGTAGAGTTGCTAGGGGTGGCTTGCGCTGGTCGGACAGATCTGAAGATTTTCGTACTGAGATATTAGGCCTTATGAAGGCGCAGATGACGAAAAATTCTGTTATTGTGCCTGTGGGTTCGAAAGGTGGATTTATTCTTAAGGGAGATTCTAAGAAAGCTTCATCTGTAGAGTATGCTGTAGAGTGTTATAAGAACTTCTTGCGCGGCATTCTGGATATTACAGACAACATAGTAGATGGCCAATGCGTTGCCGCTGATGGTATTGTACGATACGATGACGACGATTCATACCTTGTGGTTGCCGCAGACAAGGGCACTGCTTCTTTCTCTGATTATGCGAATGAGGTGTCCGCAGAGTATAACTTTTGGTTAGGTGATGCTTTTGCATCGGGAGGCTCTGTAGGTTTTGATCATAAGAAGATTGGTATAACTGCAAAAGGGGCATGGGTAGCGGCACAAAGGCACTTTTGGGTTATGGGTAGAGATATCCAAAGGAGTACTTTTACCGTTATTGGTATTGGTGATATGTCTGGTGACGTTTTCGGAAATGGGATGCTCATGTCTGATAAAATTTGTCTTCTGGGAGCGTTTAATCACAAGCATATCTTTGTAGATCCTACACCAGATCCTGAGAAGAGTTTTGTTGAGAGAAAAAGGCTATTTAACACTCCTGGATCATCATGGCAGGATTATAACTCTGCTCTAATTTCCAAAGGTGGAGGCGTTTTCTGTCGATCTTCTAAATCTATTTCTCTGACCAAGGAAATGAGGCAGTGTTTCGGAATAGAAGACCGGGAGAGTAGTATATCGCCGAATTGCCTTATTAAGTATATGCTCAAGGCCCCTGTAGATATGATATGGAACGGTGGTATAGGAACCTACGTTAAATCTTCGAAGGAAAACAATGCGGTTGTTGGTGATAAGGCAAATGATAGCCTACGCATTGATGGAAAAGATGTAAGAGCATCCATGATAGTAGAAGGTGGAAATCTTGGGTGTACTCAGCTGGGTCGTGTTGAGTATGCAGAAGCTGGAGGGCAAATCAATACTGACTTTGTTGACAATTCTGGAGGGGTGATATGTTCGGATTTTGAAGTGAATCTGAAGATATGCATGGGAATGGCTGTCAGAGATAATTTTATATCTCTTAATGCAAGGAATAAAATACTAGACGAGATGTTGCATGACGTGCTTGGCATTATTTTGACACGCCATAATACTCTTGAAACCCGAGCACTGATGCTGGAGTGTTTGCAGGCACCTAAGCGCGTTGAGCAACACCACAGGATCATGCAGTATCTAGAAAAAATTGGAATGCTTGACAGAGCTATAGAGTTTATGCCAAGTGACGAAGAGATTCAGAAAATGATTTCCGAATCTAAAGGCTTCAGTGCGCCTCAGATAGCTGTGCTCATTGCTTATACTAGAATGTTTATTAAGGGTGAGATTATAAAGTCTGGTTTGTTACTTCGCAGTGGTCTAGAACATGTGTATGAGTCGCGGTACTTGCTGACATATTTTCCAGAGAGTATGAGGGATCGTTTCGCTCAGTACATACGGAAGCATAAGTTGAAGCACGAAATTCTGGCTACTTGTATATCTAACGATATCGTGAACAGGATGGGTTGTGTATTTGCTAGTCATATCGAGAGCATGGGTATATCCATAGATATGATAGTGAGGATATACGTTATTATTGCGCGAGTATATAATCTCCATGACATATGGAGTGAGTTGGACAGGGTGGATGGAGCTATTGGTATAGACGACTATGTGAGGATAGTCCGCAAAGTTCAGAAGTTTGTAGGGCAAGTTACTTTTTGGCTCTTCAGGCATATGCACAAGTTTTCTGATATAGAAAAGAGACTAGATAGTCTTTCGGAGAAGACATTATTATTAGAGAGTCAGCTTACAAGTGTACTTTGCGACGAGTTTTTGGATGCGTATCGTTCTGCGCATGAGGATTTACCTAAGACGGACATTAATCCAAAGGTTGCTCAGCGGATTGCTGGGCTTGAGTTCTCAATTTTTGGTATGGACATAATTGACCTTTCAGAGAATTCAGGCGTAGATCTTGTAACTGTTGGACGAATATATTTCAGACTAAGGTCAGTTTTAAGCTTTAGCAGAATACGTGATTTAGCGACGCAAATGGATTCTGTATCTCCGTACTGGCAGCGTATTGCTATTAGAAACTTATTGGATGATTTGAGCGATTATCAGTCGATAATTGCTAAGAACATAATCAAGCACATGATACCGAAACAGTCTGATATGCAAGAATCTATAGATACAGTTGCGCAGGAGTCTGTTGCTACATGGTGTGAGCAACATAGGAATCAGCTTGACGGGTACTATAGGTTTCTTGAAGACATAAATTCAGCTCAGCTTGATCTTAGCAAGCTTGTATTGATTATCAGGTCTCTGAGTGTATTTACTTTAGGTAAAGACTGCGATGCTTAATATTGGCATCTCTGAAGTATTACTTATCGTTGTAGTTGGTTGCTTAGTTACTGATCCGAAGAAACTCCCAACTCTGCTAAAATCTGCTGGAGCGTACTATAGGAAGTTTGAAGCTATAAAGGGTGAAATACTAGATTCCTTGAAAGGTGTATGTGAAGAACCAGACTCAGATCCGAGTCTGGTTGCAAAAGATGCTGTGGTTATACGCGGCACCAAGCAGATTATAGGTGATGATGGCATGGTATACGAGGCTTTTGATGTTGATGATTTAGTTAAAAACAGATGTACTGATATCAATACCCGTTTGGACGATAATCCTGAGGTTTCTTGTAATGAGGAAGATGAGAGGTCTGTTGACAACTTACCTGTACATAAATGTGTGATAACTACGGTGAATGATATTGATGATGCATCAGTCAAGGAGAATGGTAAAAAATAACCAGCATCGTGAGGTATACCTATGTTATTTTATGCGTAATACAAAATAAGAAATGTTTTATCTATTTCTTCTACACTTGTAAATCTTATATGAAGCAAGACTATAGTGTCAGGTACGATTCATTGTATTGTGCAAGACGGTAAAATAGTGAGTGTAATGTGACTGCTAAAATACTAATAGTGGACGACTTGCTTTCCAACATTAAATTATTGCAAGCAAAGCTTACAGCGGAATACTATACTGTAATTACTGCCACAAGTGGCCCTGAAGCAATACGGATGGCGGAAGAACATCAACCAGATTTGATACTTCTCGATGTCATGATGCCAGGAATGGACGGGTATGAAACGTGTAAAAACATGCGTACGAACCCTGCCATTGCGTATATACCTATAGTAATGGTTACAGCTTTAGATAATACTACAAGTAATAGGGTTAATGGTCTGAGCGCTGGTGCAGACGATTTTCTGACAAAGCCTATAGATGATGTTGCGCTATTTTCCAGAATCAAGTCTCTTACTCGGTTCAAGATATTAGTAGATGAGCTAAGGCTTAGGGGCAAGACTACTGAAGATATGAGCATGGTAGATTATAATATCATGCATTATGCAAATCAGATTTCTGATGGTAAGATTCTTATAATTGATGAAGATAAAATCCGAGCTGAAAGCATAAATAATGTCTTACAGGAAAGCTTCCAGGAGACTACTATACTCAGCGACCCTACCCAGAACATAAATTCCACCAACGCGGCGAAGTATGATTTACTCATTATAGATATGCACTTTGCCGGAGACGGGTTAAGACTTTGCTCAGAGTTCCGAAACAGCAATGAAGAGTCACGCTATACATCCGTATTATTGCTCATCGATGAAAGCGAAGACACAAAGATATTGCATAAGGCGTTTGACATAGGAATTAGCGATTACATCATGGTTCCGATTTGTAATAACGAACTTGTTGCCAGAGTAAACTTACAAATCAAAAAGAAAAGATATCAAAATGCCTTAAGGTCACACCTAAAGAACAATGCAGAAATGTCTATAAGGGATTCTCTTACAGGATGCTATAACAGGCGTTACTTCGAGATGTACTTCCAAAATATACTCAATGAATCAAAAGAAAAAGACAAACCTCTCTCCGTACTGCTACTAGATATTGACCATTTTAAGCAGGTGAATGACTCTTTAGGCCATCAGGTCGGAGATGAAATACTGCAGCAGATATGCAAACGAATCTTCAATAGCATAAGAATATCCGATCTGCTGGCAAGGTATGGCGGAGAGGAATTTGTTATAATTATGCCTGAAACAGGTATAGAAGAGGCTACGTTAGTTGCAGACAGGCTACGACGTATAATGGCAGAATCTCCCTTTACTACAAGTGCAGGTCCTTTAAACAAAACTTTAAGCATAGGAGCGGCCAACTTGAGAAGCGGAGAGACAGCTGAACAGCTACTTACTCGAGCAGATAAGTTGCTTTACGTTGCAAAAAAAACTAGAAACTCTGTTGTGTCTGAAAAAATCTAAATTTGTTCTCATTAGGATGATCGTCTCAACTTGCTTGGCTTCTGAAAAACCGCGTAATAAAAGCCCTCTTATACTCAATTAGCAGTAAACTCTCTACCATCCTTTGTTATACTTTCAATGTAGCACAAGATACTATAGAGCTCTTAACCAACTACATGCCACTAGCTCTGAATTATAAGCATCTCTTGAAGATTTCTAGATATGGCTTAGCCTAAATAAGATATTATAGATCTAAAAAATGCATTTTCATAAATAAGTATACCGCTGTTTCGCTGACAATACTTTTGCTGCAATCACCCCTACTCTTTTTTATTTGC
>NZ_JAHLEX010000030.1 GCF_023476575.1 Anaplasma phagocytophilum
CGGTCGGGCAGAAGAATTGTATTACATAGAAAACTCTCTTCATAGCTCATCGTTGGTTTACTATTGTCGACATACAGTACTGTGCCCCTGGTTGAGTACGAATGTCATCACTGAATAATGGATCGAGGTCTCAAAACAACTATAGGGTATAAGTTTGTCGCATAGTAGAAGCACACTTATACTATAGGTGCTGTAATGACTTGGCATTGTAGTATGTATCAAAAACTTTTATATTGATTTCTGTCAGAAAGATAAGAAAAAAAGGCTGTGTTTGACCGTATAGTACAAGATAGCAAACTCTGTAAAAATAGCTGACAATATAGCTTCTCTACTTTGAAAAGTAGAGCTAAGCCGAGCATGTCATTTGAAAAGCCACATACTATAGTTCCGAATGACATATTTTGGTGAGCATATCCGTATTGCGTTGCAATGCTTTATATGCTAGCTTAGCTGATTCGGTGGCATGCAGTTCTGTGTGCTCTGAAGTCACTTACATGGCGTTTTGTGTATATGTCAGAAGTTCGTAATTTGATACTGGCGGTCGTTGCATCTGTTGCAATAATGCTGGGGTGGAAATACATTTATGGAGAGTTTTTCGCGGTGAACACTGTTCCTGAAGGGGTTCAGGAATCAGAGTCACTAATACCAGAAGTTGATGATATTGTTGATTATACTTCTTATAGTGATGCACGAAAGCAAGTCCCGCGCGTCGAGCTTAAGAACTCAAAGCTAGCTGCCTCTGTGTCACTTAGAGGTGCTTTAATAGATGATGCGTCCTTGGTAAAATATCGGGTATCGCTTGATAAAAATTCGGAAAATGTGCTTCTAATGTCTCCTGAAGGGACAGTTAGTGATTCTATGGTCGAGTTTGGATGGGTTGATCCAAAACACGTACTAAAGGTTCCAGGTAGGGATACTGTTTGGAATCTGGAAGATGGTAGCGATGAGCAGAATTTTACGATTCGTTGGGATAACGGAGAGGGGTTAATTTTTCGGTTGAAGTTCTCCTTGGATCAAGATTATATGCTCACGGTGACTCAAGAAGTTGTTAACAATACTGATGTTAACGTACACCTTGCACACTATGGTAGGATTAATAGAGCACATTCTAAGAGTAGTAAATCTTTCTGGATTTCACACGAAGGTGCAATTGGTAGTTTTGGTCATGGGCTCAAGGAATGGACATATAAAAATTTAGAGGAAGCTGTAAGTATACGGCTCAGCGGCATAACTAGAGAAGATGGCGGCCATAGCTGGATTGGTTTTGCAGATAAGTATTGGTTTGCAGCATTAATACCTTCAGCATCTGAGAAAGAAAAGCTGGCTTTCCGTACGCAGCGCGTTTTCAGAGACGGAGCAAGACGTTTTCAAGTAGATTACAGTAAATCACACGGTGTGATAGGAGCGTATGATAAGGTAGAGGCGGTCACGCATCTATTTATGGGAGCTAAAGAGCTAGAGCTCTTGGATAAGTATAAGGATACGCTGAATATACCAATGTTCGATAAGGCAGTAGACTTTGGTATGTTGTATTTTATCACAAAGCCCGTATTTTTACTGTTGCAGTATTTTCATAAGCTGTTAGGAAATTTTGGTTTAGCGATCGTAATGTTGACGGTGGCTATCAAGTTAGTAGCCTTTCCTTTGTCAATGAGGTCATACGTTTCAATGTTCAAGCTCAAAAGGCTACAGCCAGAGGTTTTAAGAATAAAGGAACTGTATAAAACAGATGATCTCAGGATTAGTAAGGAGATAGCTTCCTTATTCAAGAAACACAAGGTTAGTCCTCTTTCCGGGTTTCTACCGGTACTGATTCAGATTCCGATATTCTTTGCATTGTACAAGGTGCTATTTGTTACTATAGAAATGCGCCATGCTCCCTTATTTGGTTGGATAAGGGATCTTTCTAGTCAAGATACGGCAAACTTCTTAAATCTATTTGGATTAATTCCTTTAGAGCCTCCGTTCTGCATAGGTGTTCTGCCTGTTGTATTAGGTCTTACAATGGTGTTGCAGCAAAAAGTTATGCAAAAAGATCAGGCTACGTCGGATAGATATGGTGTAATGAAATTCTTGCCATATATCTTTGTGTTTGTATTTTCCTCTTTTCCTTCAGGACTTGTGCTATACTGGATATGTAGCAACGTTATAACCATTCTGCAGCAAATTGTGATTAGGTACTTTGTCTGTAGAAAAGAGATTGGTGAAACTGGATAGTGTGTGGTCGTGGTGGAAAGTGTTATGGATACTAAATTAAGTGCTTTGATTGTTGTCGGGTCTTTTCATACTGATGTTTGTGGACAGCTTGTAAAGGGGGCTATAGAAAGGATCAAGGCTTATAATGCTGCTGCAGAATGTGAGGTTATTGAAGTGCCTGGAGCTCTAGAGATACCGCAAGCTATCTCTTTTGCTATCATGAGTGATAGAGAGTCTTATGATGGGTATGTAGCGTTGGGATGCGTTCTTAGGGGATATACAGATCATAACATTCATGTTTCGAAGTCGGTTTTCTCGACTCTGAGTGACATTGCAGTACAACATGCAGTACCAATGGGAACGGGTATAATAACTGCTGATACTATGAGTTTGGCTATGGAAAGGGCTGATGTAAATGGAATAAATATAGGTGGTAGAGCAGCTGCTGCGATGTTAAGAATGCTGGAATTGTATAGAAGGTTTTTGGGCTAGCATGATGGAAAAAGTGGTTAATGGAGCTCACGATGATATGCCATGGCATGTTGGAAAAACTTCTGCTAGATTCCTAGCGGTACAGGGTGCTTACGCCATGATGTTCGGTGCTTACACGGCATCTGATCTGGATGATCTCTTGGAGCACTTATGTGAAATGCAGGAAGTGCTTGATTTGTATAGAGTGGACAAGAAGTTGCTGTCTAGAATTCTGGGGTGCATGGTAGAGAAATGTAACGAAGTAGATAGTTTAATTTCGGTGCATCTAAATGAAAAATGGTCTATGGAGAGGATAAATTTGGTGAGCCTAGCTGTTATGAGAGCTGGCGTGTGTGAACTGCTCTGTTTAAGGACTAGTGAGTGTGTTATAATAAATGAATATGTAGGAATAGCTTCTACTGTGCTGGAGAAGAGTGAGGTCAATTTTGTAAATGCCATTTTAAATAAAGCGAAGACTGTGCGGTCTTCTGCATGCGACTTATCGTTATCGACTTTTGCGGATAATTCTGATGGAGCCCCTTCAGCGACGTGTGAGGGCGTGCTAAATTTTGGCGCGGGAGATGGGGTGAAGCTAGAAAACACTGATGGCGCTGTAGACGCGGATACGGACATGGGTTTTGTCTCAAAATCTGAAATTCCCGTAAGATATGTGGCTGGGGAAGGTGCTACTAGTAGAGTTCTTGGCGATTCTGAAATCTCACATATTGAGTGCTATCAAGGAATTGAAGGGGATGATAACGGAGGTGCTGAGACGGTAAGACTGGATGGTCTTGTGGATTCGGGTGGAGATACAAGCGTGGCTGAAGCTCTTCGTACCGTATCCGAAGTAGAGTCTTCTGATCTGCTAGTGGTAAGTTGCTAATGAGTGGCTCGTAGAGGTATGGCTTGTCATGGCTAAAGGGGTCATCAGCGTTCGTGGTGCGAGGGTACATAATCTTAGGAACGTTGATGTAGATCTGCCTAAGAATAAGCTCATTGTCATCACTGGTGTCAGCGGTTCTGGAAAGTCTAGTCTAGCGTTTGATACACTTTACGCTGAAGGGCAGCGGAGATATGTAGAGAGTCTTTCTTCCTACACAAGGCAATTCGTAAACCTGCAGGCTAAGCCTGATGTGGATTCTATTGAAGGTTTGTCACCTGCTATCTCTGTTAGTCAGAAAACAGCGGGAAAAAACCCTCGCTCTACCGTCTCTACGGTTACGGAAATACATGATTATCTACGTTTGATGTTTGCTAGAGTAGGAGTGCCCTATTCGCCTACGACGAATCGTCCGATAGTGAAATTTACAGCATCGCGGATGGTAAGGGAGATAGCAAATCTTCCTCCCGGAGCGAGGGTATACTTACTTGCGCCCATCGCCTCGGATAAGCATACCGAGTATGTTAAAGAAATATCTAACATACGTAAACAAGGTTATGTTCGAATAAGTATAGATGGGGTGGTTTACGATATTAATGAGATTCCCAAGTTAGAGCATAACAGACGTTACAATATTTCAGTTGTGGTAGATCGTTTAGTGATAACTGGAGAGAGATCAAATCGCATATCGAGTAGTGTTGAAAATGCGTTAGCTGTGGGACATGGAGTCTTATACGTTAAGATAGTAACGTTGCCTGGTGATTATACTGAGAATAAATATGTAGAAGGCCAAGTCTTGGTGTTTTCAGAGCATTTTCTCTGTCCTGATAGTGGCTTTAACGTGGGAGCTATAGAGCCAAAGCTCTTTTCGTTCAACATAGTAAATAGTGCGTGCCAATATTGCATGGGTTTAGGAAGAAGCCGTTCCATTGATGTAAACATGCTAGTACCCAATGTGGAATTATCTATCATTCAAGGTGCTATAGATCCGATTGGCCCTGTAAAACCTGTATGCTATTCGTCGTATGAGTCTACTTTCGTGCATAAATGTAGCAGTGAGATACTTGCTGTCGCTGAAAAATATGGCATAGATATATCTCAACCCTGGCACCGTTTGGATTTGAAATTCCGTAACCTACTGATGTTTGGGAATGAGGAGGGAGATTCCAACGCAGCTAAGGTGGGAATTTTCAAAGGTGTAGTGGGCTATTTGAGTGATCCAGAAAACATAGTGGCTGAAAAAATAGTGGAAAGGTATTCCGTATTTAGAAAGTGTCCTCACTGTGCCGGTTTCAGATTATCGCCTCAGGCTTTGAGCGTGAAAATTGACGGTAAGCATATTGGTAACGTATGTGCTATGACGGTAAGTGAGACGATTGAGTGGTGTAAGGAGCTACCTGCTAGACTGACAGATTTCGAAAAACAAATCTGCTCAAAGCTGTTAGATGAGATAATAGGACGGCTTACTTTCTTGTCAAATGTAGGGCTTGGATATTTAACTCTAGATCGGGAATCTAGGACACTATCTGGCGGTGAAAGTCAACGTATAAAGTTGGCGTCTCATGTTGGATCTAGTCTCACTGGAGTGTTATATGTTCTTGATGAGCCTTCTATTGGGCTACATCAACGTGACAACGCTCTACTAATTGAAACGTTAAAGAATCTTCGGGATTTGGAAAACACTGTTGTAGTTATTGAGCATGACGAAGAGACGATGATGCATGCTGATCATATAGTTGACGTGGGTCCAGGTGCAGGGGTTCATGGGGGACAAATTGTTGCCCAAGGCACTTTAGACGAGATACTTTCTAATACTAATAGTATGACAGGAAGATTTCTTAGCGGAAAGCTAGACATTCCGATTTCCGATTGCAATAAAACTTTCTCAAAATGGATTAAGATTCGTGGCGCTTGTAAGAATAACCTCAAAAATGTTGATGTGACGATCCCTATTGGTGGATTTACCTGTGTAACAGGAGTTTCTGGTAGTGGAAAGTCGAGTCTCATAGGAGATATACTGTATCCGTATGCTCTGCATAAAGTCTATGGGGTAACCCCGCCGCCTAGGGAGTGCTCTGGAATCTTAGGGCTTGAGAACATAGATAAAGTTATAGAGATAGACCAATCCCCTATTGGAAGAACGCCTGCTTCAAATCCCGCTACTTACGTTGGGTTATTCACGCATATACGTTCGTGGTTTGCCGGGCTACCTTTGGCAAAATCTCGCGGATATACGATGAGTAGATTTTCTTTTAACGCTAAAGGTGGTAGATGCGAGTCTTGTAAAGGCGACATGTATATGAAAATAGAAATGCACTTTTTACCTGACATGTACGTCACGTGTGAGGAGTGTAACGGGATGCGCTACAACCGAGAAACTTTAGAAGTGCTATACAAAGGAAAGTCTATAGCTGATGTTTTGGATATGACTGTTGATCAAGCATTGGACTTTTTCTCCGCGATTCCTCTCATCAGAGAAAAGCTAGAATCCTTACAAAGTGTAGGAATGGGCTATATAAAGATTGGACAGCCTTCTACTACCCTATCTGGTGGTGAATCACAAAGAATAAAGATGTCGAAAGAATTATCGAAGCGGTCTACTGGGAACACATTATACATTCTTGATGAACCCACTACTGGGCTGCATATCTCTGACATTCAGAACTTGCTACAAATTCTACATCGGCTTTCTGATATGGGTAATACTGTAGTGGTGATAGAGCATAATTTACATGTAATAAAAACTGCTGATTACATAATAGATATTGGGCCTGAAGGTGGAACAAATGGAGGAGAAGTTGTGGGAGTTGGCTCACCTCATGAACTCGTGAAAAACTATCCTAACAGCATCACTGCTAAATACTTAGCTCCTTACTTGAAGATCTCTAAATCTTAAATGATCTGAAATTGTAGCTTACGAATTGCTGCGGCTGAGTGCATATCACGGCATCGTCTAAGCTTGTAGGTCATTTCTATATGCTATTGCCTAAACCGCAATACATCTCTCGACTTAATGAATATTCAATTGGCAATTCCTTCAAAACTAACATTGTTGTTGCTCAAAAAAGATCAATCTCGGGGACTTGAAAAGTCTGAGAATCATAAAACATGATTTAAAGAATATTACTTAATAGATGGGACTTACACCTTAAACACAATTCAGATACTAACTCCTTGAAGCGCTGGTAAACTTTATAAATCTTAATTTGGAAAGATATAAGCTCTTAGGATAAGTCGCGCATCCTTTTCAGTTATCTCTATTCTATGACATCTAGGCCTATGTCTTTGCACTTTACTGCATTTGTAATGCATCCTACGGATATATAGTCTACACCACATTCAGCAATAGCTCGCACATTTTTTAGATTTACTACGCCAGAAACTTCTATTTTTGAACGCATATTAACGATTCTTACTGACCTTTTTATGTAATCCAGCACACAGTATTCACGTTGTTTATAACAGATTCCTCAACTTGCTCCTTTAGTATCACATTCAACGATAGTGACAACGTTACCCAATTTTTCCCTAACCTTGTAAACACATTCAGGTATACCGCTACAGCCAGCTATATGGTTGTCTTTTATCAATCCAGTCCTAAAAAACTCTCTCATCCCCCAATATGCACGGCATTAAGGACAGATTTCCTCAAACCAGGACATGTTTTTTTCTAGTACTGCAAATGATTGCATTGGTTCCATGATAGCTTTCTTATTTATCATGCAACGCGTGGGAATAAAGCATATAAGGGTAGAGATATACCGCAAAGGTGTTTTGGCCCGTTACGCTTACTGTGTAAGTACAAATTTTCATATCACAGTTCTTGTAGCCACATGCTTTGTTTATGCAGTCGTCAGTTATGAGGATACAGGCAAAAATTGTGGAGAAGGTCTTTGATAGGTGCAGAGATTGTGCATGCAGATTTACTCAATATGGAAAGTAAGCAAACTATTTCGGAAAGTCATATTAAAGCCCAACAATCTTTGGCGAAAATATACAGTAGTCAAACTTATCTAGAAGGTTATGGAGCTTTTATGGGAATTGCCACTGTCTTTAGCATTTTCGATGAGAAGTAAACTATGCGCCTACGGGTAACAACATTTACTTACCTAGCTCAGAACGTTATTAATCAGTCCGTAGATTTCACTTCTCAGCTATTAAAAAGAGTATATGCGGCTGCGGTTATCTGTAGAAAACAGAAATCATAGAGCAGGCCTTTGTTCGAAGATGGAATTGAGAAAGTATACTAAAAATACTGATAAGTTTTCCCCCTGAGTAAATAAGAAGATGTTACCAGAAGAAAGAAGAAAGCGGGATTTGTGCTCAAAAAGCATGGGATACTGTAAGTGATAAAAGTATTGATACTGACTTTATAATATTCCCCTCCCACTGATACTGATAAAGAAAGTGGCATTTTTATGGAACTCTGCGCAGTATATTCCCAGGGAAATGAGTTATTTAATGACTTAAGTCTCCAAGATCGTCAAAAGTTACAACATATAGTAGTGTTTGGGGATAGTTCTTTTAGGGCTGAGCTAATAAATTACGCGTTGTATTCGGTGTTTGAATCTCCGCCAGTCGAGGAAAGGACAAGAATATATTGAGAAGGATATTGAAGAACAGATGCCTTATTTAATATAGGCAAATTCCGGGTTTAGTTAGCGTTGCTTCTTGCCTGGCGCCAATATACCTATCTGGTAAAACTACTACTGTGTATGGCAAAGTTTTTTAGAATTATGAAATAATTAGCATACTGTACGCATTGCAGTGCATGAACACTTTTGGCACAAACTTGGAGGGTATTTTATATATTTAGGAACAATAGGCGTTTTTAAATCATAGCCTACTCTTCAGTTAAAAATTCTCTTGATATAAGTAAAATAACATATACATAACACCACGATACTACGCTTTGCTCATGTATTGCTCTTCTAGATTATATGCTATAGTTAGCCAGTTGAATGAATGGTGACACGCACTCTGTATGCAAAATCGCCAAGCATTTTAGTGGAATATACAAAACACCGGGGCCCATTGTACATGAGTTATGATTTTAAAAATATAGAGAGTGAAATACAACAGCAGTGCTGCTTTGCTATTGACCAAAGCGAAAACATAGACTGCTATGTCCTTAGTATGTTCCCATATCCTTCGGGAAATATCCATATGGGGCACATACGTAATTACGTCATAGGGGACGTAATAGCTCGGTTTAAGCGTGCAAAGGGGTTTTCTGTTCTACACCCTATAGGATGGGACTCTTTCGGTCTCCCGGCTGAAAACGCCGCTTTGTCCTATGGTATTAACCCCGAATTGTGGACAAGGAATAATATAGATTCCATGCGGGCACAGCTCAAAGCTATAGGTATCTCATATAACTGGGATCGGGAAATTACTACCTGCTCGGAGGACTACTATAAGCATGAGCAAAGTTTCTTCATCGACTTTTTACAGAACGGATTAGCCTACCGCAAGGAATCATGGGTTAATTGGGATCCAGTAGATAATACAGTTTTAGCTAACGAGCAGGTAATTGATGGTAGAGGTTGGCGCTCTGGTGCTCCGGTAGAGCGCCGTAA
Source organism: Anaplasma phagocytophilum (assembly GCF_023476575.1). Taxonomy (GTDB): domain Bacteria; phylum Pseudomonadota; class Alphaproteobacteria; order Rickettsiales; family Anaplasmataceae; genus Anaplasma; species Anaplasma phagocytophilum_A. The sequence continues at coordinate 9,127 of NZ_JAHLEX010000030.1, forward strand.
GTTATCTCAGTGGTTTTTGAGGATTACTGATTACGCTCAAAGCCTCCTAGATGGGTTGAATAATCTCCCTGGATGGCCTGAAAAGGTTAAGCTTATGCAGCAACGATGGATTGGGAAAAGCGAAGGCGTTGTAATAGAATTCGATACAAACTGTGCACAAAAGTTAGAAGTGTTCTCCACTATGCCCCATATGCTTTTTGGAGCGACATTCTGCGCTGTCTCTATTGATCATCCTGTATTGCAATATGCTACAGCAGCGGGATTTGCTGAACGTATTAATGAGCTCACGAAACCTGTTCTGCAATGCAAAGATGCAGAAAAGTCAGGTATCGACACAGGGCTGGTAGCAAAGCATCCGTTTTTAGACAGGAAATTGCCTATTTACGTAGCAAACTATGTTCTTGAAGACTCTGGCACAGGGGCGGTGTTTGGATGCCCAGCTCATGATCAAAGGGATTTTGAATTTGCCAAGCTTTATGGCCTACCAATACAGCAAGTGGTATTTCCTGAAGAGGGTTTGGTATGTAACTTAGAGGAAAGAGCCTACACTGGAGATGGCGTATACGCTAATTCCGGCTTTCTTGATGGAGTGCGTCTGGGCGATGCTAAACGTGTAATGCTGGAAAAGCTGGAATCACTTGGTAATTGTAAGCAAGTCACCAATTATAGGCTACATGATTGGGGAATATCGCGGCAAAGATATTGGGGTTGCCCTATTCCGGTAATATATTGCACAGAGTGCGGAATAGTGCCCGTAGATAAGAAGGATTTACCTGTGCGGTTACCGCAAGATATAGATTTCTCAAAAGGTGGCAATCCACTGGTGAATCATCAAACGTGGAAACACGTAAAGTGCCACGTTTGTGGAAGGGCTGCAGAGCGAGAAACTGATACTTTTGATACCTTTTTTGAGTCTTCATGGTACTTTGCAGCATTTTGCAGTAGACAAAACGAGTTAAACCTGTCTGATAGCAACAGAATTCTGCCAGTAGATTACTATATAGGTGGCATAGAACACGCTGTTCTACATTTGCTTTATTCTAGATTTTTCTGCAGGGCACTGGGTAAATGCGGACACTTACAAATCGAAGAGCCTTTCCGGAATCTTATTACGCAAGGTATGGTTTGTCACACCACATATCAAGACGAGTCTGGGAATTATCTTTTTCCTAAAGATGCTGAAAAAATGGCTGATGAAGGTAAAAAAGTCTTTCAAGGCAAAGTTGAGAAAATGAGTAAATCGAAGAAAAATGTGGTTGATCCCAGCGAGATACTCGAGCAATATGGAGCAGATACTGTAAGATTGTTCGTGTTATCAGACACTCCTCCGGAGAGAGATATTGAATGGACGGACTGTGGAGTAGAAGGTGCATGGCGGTATTTGGAGCGCTTATGGAAGGTTTTAAGAAGTAATACTAGTATTAGCACGGAATTTAACAATGAGAACACAAGCGGCAAAGATCTTGAATTTCTGTCTAAAGTGCATAAGCTTCTCAACGGTATTGAAGCTGATATAGAGTACTGTAGGCTAAATTGTGCCGTAGCAAAATTCAGAGAGATGAGCAACATAGTGTTTGAAATGATGAAGTGTTCAGCTAGCAATTCCGTTATTAATGAATCTGTGTGCATTTTACTGCGAGTTATGGAACCATTTATTCCTCATTTGACTGCGAAGTTATGGGAGATTATCGGTGGAACGAGCATGCTTTGTGAGCAGCCTTGGCCGAGTGTAAGAAAGGACCTACTCCAAGAAAACTTTGCTACCATTGCTGTTCAAGTGGATGGCAAATTTTGTGGTACTCTTAGAGTGGAGTTGCAATGTGTTGATGAAAAGGTCAAGACCGAAGCCTTAGAACTGGCGCAGCGCAGAATAAAAGAGCGTTTAGTAAAAAACATACACTATGTGCCTGGCAAGGTGGTGAATATTGTCACAAAGGCCTAATATTGCGTGTAGTAATACGCTACGGGGATGTAATATGAGAAGTAATCTACGCGTTGGTTGCGAGTGTAAGTTCAACGCTCCTCAGCAAATGCAAATGATACTGAAAAAGTACTATAAAGTATTTTAGTGCGTTTCTAGAAAAATGAAATTTTGATAGGTAAGAATTTTAAGAGTACTAGGCATGCAAGAGAATTCAGATAGTCCCAAAAAGCTTCTATGGCGTTTTTGGAAAAACGAAATTTTAATAGGATGAGATTCGCAATATATACCATACAACGGTAACGTCGTGGTCATCATGTTCTTAATGGTGGAAAATAACCGTAACACAAAAAAGACCTATACCCTCACGATCTAAGGCTTCAGTTACGTTGGCTCCTATAATCATGTTTTTCCCACCGCTAACGTGTATGGTCAACATCTCTATAGCTGGAAAGTTTATAACGGACTTTAACGCACCACGGACTGTATTAGGAATATCGTGTAGCTTAAGGTCTAGAA
>NZ_JAHLEX010000031.1:0-865 GCF_023476575.1 Anaplasma phagocytophilum
TCAGCTAGTAGTTACCCAAAGTCACTCTAGCTTCCGATAACAGTGCTGAGCAAGCCGTAGGTAACGCTGCTGCCTTCGTCAAAAGTGCACCAACGAAACAACAGCTATCTGGATTCGTACACCGTGCTGCAACATTGCATGCCCGCTCTATTATCACTTAACCGCATATCGAGAGTTATGTCACGAATCCAAATACACTTACAAATGCCGTTACACACTCTTAAACACGACACAAAAACGTCGTAAACAGACGCTCGTATCACAAGACGCTGAAGTACTCAACTCTACTTCATATTACCACAAACCTCATTACGCAGCACCGCATACCTGTAGTAATCCTGCAAAACCGCTCTGAAGTACAAACCTAAATGCACCGACTATGTGACAGCACATCAATATAGCACCGCAGTACACCGCACATTCGCTAGCGAAACCATGGCATTACAACTTGCACTTAAAACTAAAACTGCACTATAGCCCTAAACACACCAGGTCTCCACATAACAGGAGCAAATCCACCTACGCAACCCACGTGACACGAGCAACACCACTCATACACTGCATGCCAAAACCTCATTATCCGGCATCAATATACCTGAACAATTCTGGAGCACTGCTCCGCAGCACAGTCTGCATGCAGCAACCACGTTGTAATATCGTACAAGAGCACTGAAGTGACACATATACACAGCCAACCCTTATTTTAAAAGCAAGCCCCCATCACGACAGTGTAGTTGCACCGCCACCTTTACACTCAAAGCTGCTTGCATCCCCTATCACATCAGCACCTACCCCAGCAGCAAACTTCTGAATAAGCTTACCAGCTCCAAAGAATATGGCTGTAAACACAACTAACATCACTATA
>NZ_JAHLEX010000031.1:965-11501 GCF_023476575.1 Anaplasma phagocytophilum
ACCGCCACCTTTACACTCAAAGCTGCTTGCATCCCCTATCACATCAGCACCTACCCCAGCAGCAAACTTCTGAATAAGCTTACCAGCTCCAAAGAATATGGCTGTAAACACAACTAACATCACTATAGCAGCCCATGCCAACTTACCGAATATTGCCATGATGCTAGCACCTAGGATCACCCCAGTCATGATTGGCAAGCCCAACCTTTGCACAAAAACAACAACGTTACAGATGACCTTTGCAGCAACGTCATCCGAAGCTGACGAAGATGTTGCTTTAGCAGCGCTTGCCGATATCCCAAACCCCACCAATGCTACTATCACGGCAAGCACAGCCATAAATCTTGCTATACTAAACATCGATACCCCCATAATTCACCGCAATACAATTACATGTAACAACCACCCTGAACTCAGGTGCGCGCAAAACCACCCACACAGAGTATCCGCTAGGCAATGATGGCATTGCCTCCAACACCTAAATGCACACCAACAAACACTGCACTGGAACTACATTTTCAAACACACCAGACTCTATTCAAAGGATAAAACACTTTGAAGAACTACCTATGCTACTAAACCGTTAGCGCAGGTAACTCTTTCCCTGTGTCGCATCTAGCAGAAACACTATTTTGTCGCAGACAAGACGGTTTTACCGCCACCTTTACACTCAAAGCTGCTTGCATCCCCTATCACATCAGCACCTACCCCAGCAGCAAACTTCTGAATAAGCTTACCAGCTCCAAAGAATATGGCTGTAAACACAACTAACATCACTATAGCAGCCCATGCCAACTTACCGAATATTGCCATGATGCTAGCACCTAGGATCACCCCAGTCATGATTGGCAAGCCCAACCTTTGCACAAAAACAACAACGTTACAGATGACCTTTGCAGCAACGTCATCCGAAGCTGACGAAGATGTTGCTTGAGCAGCACTTGCCGATATCCCAAACCCCACCAATGCTGCTATCACGGCAAGCACGGCCATAAATCTTGTAAGACCCAACATAAACCACCTTCTCTCTAATGACGGAAAATTACTGCACTCCCCAACGCCCAGAAACTCATGATCTAAATGCAATGACCCTGGAGTGCCCCGTACCGGCAGAATCTCTCACCCCTTCTGTAAACTTTTGAATGAACTCGCTGCCACCCAAAAATATGCAACTAAACACAATCAACATCGCTATGGCAAACCACGCAGACCTGCCTAACACCGTCATAATTACAGCACCCAACACAACCCCTATCATGACTGGCAAACAAAACCTCCGTACCGTCTGCAAAACATCACTCACAGACTTCACCGCCACGTCACCCTTTATAGGAACAGCTACAGTGTGATCCTTCTCAGCAGTTGGTTCAACGCCGCAAGCATATATAGCACCTGCGACTCCGAACATCATGACAACCGATAGTACCGCGACAAAACCTGTCAGATTCGACATCATAACCGCCCCTGCACGCAAGAATCCCCACATCACTTAAATCCACGCATCAACTGCACACACGCTACGAAGGTGCAATGCAGAGTAAGTACAACACAAAATTGCTAATGTTGCGTAAACAACAATCTGTGACTGTAGGAAAAGGTATCTGTTAGTAATACCTTTGAAAGTGCATGAGAATCTGTATGGCGTAAAGGTGCATTGCCCTGGTAAGGACCTACAATAAAGATTGATTTTGAAAATGCTGAGTAGATCCTAAGCAAGCACCTCAATACAAAAGTTTATCACACTATTCTTGTATGGTTTATCAAAGCTCTTGCACGCCACAATAGCCTTGCAACTAGTGATTAGATGATTAGTAGTAAAGCACTACACCTATTTTGGTAAGTATATGCTATAACCCTCTCTAGTTTACATATGGCATACGTAAAAAATTTGATGATACCGCATTCTGTTATTCGGATAATCACTACAGTAAAATCAAAAGTAGTTTACTGTGTCGTAACACCTATTTAACCTAAAACGTGAAAGCTTCTATCAGACGCTTAGTGCTTTGATCGCTAATTTAAGAAATATATGTGTAAATTTTACTAGTAACTGCATGTCCCTCTTAAACATGTACATATGCTCACATTTCAGAGTTTTTAGCGGTATTTTGTGTTGATATAACATAGATTCTGCTATAGACTCCGGGTGCAGAAAGTTCGGGTAGGTTTTTATGCGCGATGAAGGCGACCCTTGGGGTGGCGGCGAAAATGCTGGACCTGAAAAGTCCAAAAGTAATAAAAAATTTTCGGACCCACAGTTTGATGCTTTATTTGTTGGAATTCGTACCGCCTTCAGTGGATTTCCCGAAGGTGGTGGCAAGTCATCCCTCAGTAAGATACACCTGTTTTTTCTAATAGGTGCGGCTTTGCTGCTGTACGCGTGTACTGGGTTTTATACAGTTAATACTGAAGAGAAGGCAGTGGAGTTGCTCTTCGGAAGGTACAGTGGTATTCAAGAGCCCGGGCTGCGTTACTGGTTCCCCAAGCCTTTTGGGCATGTTCTTAAGGTCAGGGTGGAGATGGTAAGCAAGGAAGAAGTAGGTGGGGTATCGTTTAAAAGCAGTCCCAGTAGTCATAACGATGGGGTTATGCTTACCGGAGATGAGAACATTGTGAACATAAATTTTGATGTTCAGTGGAAGGTTTCAGACGCATATAACTACCTATTCAATGTACGAGATGCAAGACCGGGAGCGACAGTCAAGAATGCGGCTGAGAGTGCTATGCGTGAGATTATCGGTAAAAGTACTCTGGCCTTTGCTATAGAAGGTGAAGGAAGAGCAGCTATAGCATATGAAACCAAAAAGCTTTTGCAAAACATATTGGATCGTTACCATATGGGTATCGAGGTGTTGTCTATTCAGCTGAAGAAAGTGGATCCTCCAGAAAAGGTAATTAGTTCCTTTAGGGATGTGCAAAGCGCAAGGGCTGACAAGGAAAGATCAATAAATGAGGCCTTTGCTTATCGCAATGAGGTACTGCCTAAAGCGAAGGGGGAAGCGATACGTATCAAGCTTGATGCTGAGGCATATAAAAGTGAAGTTGTAAACCGGGCTCAGGGTGATTCCTCGAAGTTTCAGGCTATCTATAAGGAATACATTAATCAACCCTTACCCGTGAGAAGTCGTATGTATATAGAAGCAATGGAAGAAGTATTATCCAACATGGATAAGGTCGTAGTAACTGATGATATAAAGGGTCTTTTCTCTTATCTTCCTCTGACTAATGGTGCTGTAGGGTCAAGTGGCAGAAGTGCAATTATGGAAGGTAAATCATGAGGACGGGGTTCGCCAAGTTTGTGCTGGGCGCTGTGCTAGCATGTGTCATCGCTATTGTTTCAGGATCAGTTTTTGTGGTAGATGAGGCTCATCAGGCAATAGTTGTCCAATTTGGACGTGTGTCGAAGAGTGTGCAGAATAGCGGGCTTTTCTTCAAGGCGCCGATAATAAGTAAGGTAATATATTTCGATAAGAGAATCATTGAAATCAGATCTGATTCTTGTGAGGTTATAGCTGCAGATCAAAAGAGATTTGTAGTGGATTTTTACGCAAAGTACAGGATAGCAGATCCAGTGAAGTTTTATCGTACTGTTAGGGGGGAGATAGGGCTAGAAAATAGGCTTGGCTCCATAATAGAGTCTAATTTACGGGAGCGGGTTGGGCGTGTGGCGTTGATCAATTTTTTGAACGAAGCACGCTCAGGCGTTATGACGCAGATCCTGGAGGGAGTGAGTTCGGAATCTGAAAAATTTGGGATAGAGATGGTAGATGTTAGGATAAAGAGAGCTGATCTACCGGAAGAGAACAGTGCTGCCATTTTTCGTCGTATGCAAACTGATAGGGAAAAAGAAGCGAGGGAAATACGAGCGGAAGGTGAAGAGATTTCGCAGAAGATCCGTTCGGATGCAGATCTACAAAGGCGTGTCATTGTAGCTAGTGCCATGAATGAGGCTCAAGTTATACGGGGTGAAGGAGATGCGGAAGCGTCTCGGATATATAATGATGCACTGGCGGTGGATCCAGATTTCTTCAATTTTTACCATACTCTCAAGGCCTATAGACAGGTTTTTGCTGGGAAGAACTCAACGAAGATAGTGTTATCTCCCAATAATGATTTTATCGGTCTTTTCAATAAGAGAAATGGAGGGTAGTGGTGCGTAGATTCTTATCGTTTTTTTTCTTTTGTGCTTTAGTTTGGGGACATTGTGCTTTTGCGTCTGAGGTAGCGTCTTCTGCACTGCGCGTTAGTGAAAATAACGGTCCTTCGGCAAGGGGTTTTTCTGAACTCGCAAGTAAGTTGCTACCCTCAGTTGTAAATATATCTACAGAGCAAAGAGTAGAGGGGGATGAACTCGCGGGAGATAGTGGTGGAGGATCTATATTTGGATTCCCTGGTATTCCTAGAGGGTTTTTTGAGGGGTTTTTCAATAGTATAGAGCCTCTATTTGTTGAGCCTCCAAAGCCAAGGAAGGTGATATCCCTGGGTTCTGGTTTCATAATAGATGAATCGGGGTTGATAGTTACTAATTATCACGTCATTGCAAATTCACAAGAAATCCAGGTAAAGTTCAGTGATGGAACAACGGCTAAGGCGAGAGTTTTGGGACAGGATCCCAAGACTGATTTAGCTGTACTGAAAGTGGATGTTGCGAAAGAACTGGTTAGTGTAAAGTTGGGTAATTCCGACGATGCTCTGGTTGGAGAATGGGTTTTGGCTATAGGTAATCCGTTTGGCTTGGGTGGATCTGTAAGCGTGGGGATAATCTCCGGCAGAGCGCGTGATATTAACATAGGGACCGCGAGTGAATTTTTGCAAACTGATGCTGCGATTAATCGTGGACACTCTGGAGGTCCACTATTTAATGCAGACGGAGAAGTTATCGGTATCAATACTGCAATTATCTCACCACAGGGGGGTGGAAATGTGGGAGTTGCGTTTGCTATACCCTCTAACAATGCTGCTCGTGTTATAAGCATACTGTCTAAAGGTGAAAAAGTGGAGCATGGTTGGCTGGGGGTTATTGTGCAGCATGTAACCGAAGGCATGGTTGTACCGCTAGGGCTAGATTCAGCTCACGGAGCCCTTGTGGCTAATGTGGTAAAGGGTAGTCCGGCTGAAAAGGGTGGATTGAGAGTTGGTGACGTTATTCTTGAGTACAATGGTAAAAGAGTTGAGGATATGTCACAGCTAACAAACCTAATCGCAAAATCAGCTGTGAATGAGGAAGTACGCCTTCTTGTGCTAAGGAGTGGGAAGCAGATCACTCTAAAAATAACTATAGGTAAGTTAGAAGAAGGCGCGGACGGTGCAGCGGGTAAGAATGGGAGTCTTGAAACGGGTACTGAAAGCTTGGGGATCACTGTCGGTGAATTACCTGATGGCGATGGAAGAAAACGTGACGGAGTAGTTGTGCTACGCGTTGATAATCGAGGTGCTGCTTTTGCTGAAGGCATCCGTAGGGGTGATGTAATAGTAGGAATAGATGCAGTCTTAGTACGCAACGTGGCTGACTTCACGAGTGAGCTAGAAAAGATACTACAGAGTACTAAGAGGGATTCTGTGTTGTTACTAGTGCAGCGCGGAGATTCTCCTCCTATATATGTAGCTGTCAAACTAAAGCGTTAGAGGCTTTTGGATAACAGATAGCATGCCCTCGGGATTATTTCCGGGGGCTATGGCACTGTTATTTTACCCGCCATGCTAGCGACAAACTCACATTAGCCTTAGCGATAACGCCTATTTCCCCCTGAGATCATTATTGATACTAACATCATGTACAGAGGCATTTCGGCTACTTTTCTTGTTTTTAGCTCTACACTATAAAAATCGTCTCGATTACTTAACAGCAACGATTTTATAACCGCACTCTCCGTATCATACGTCTCTGTACAACCTGCCCCTTTTCTTTATATCTACCAGAACGACCGGAAACCTAATGCCACCGATGCTACAATTGTGCTGTACTGCGAAGTGGATTGGTGTTTGCCAGAGATGTCAGCTGGTCGGAATTTGAACATAACAAGGAATCGAGGCAAATATGTCACTGGAAATTTATATGAAGGTTGTATGTAGCATGCCTATCTCGTAAAATCCAGGTGCTTGAGATTGGTATATGTATATAATTTTTGAGAATTGGAACAATTAGGAAATATCACTTATCATTGTGGTACTTTATAAGGCTTGAATAGCTTGTTGACACTATTTCTTGCTCGGGACTATAGCTAAAGTAGGGAGAGGAAGAGCAACACCTCGCTTCTGTGTTCCTGCTTTTGAGCAATATATTTAGAAATATTACCTGCGGTAGTAGCTGGGATAAGATAGAATATAGAGTACTGCATTGCAATCCTTGAGAAATGGGTTTAGAGTAATTCCCTGTGGAGAGATATAATAAAGGCATACCTCAACGTAACACCACAGGTTTTGTGCTACTACAACCTAAAAGTCGCATTTTAAGTGCTAAATGAAAGACCTATGCTTTGCTATAGCCTATTCATTGAAGTAGCTTTGGCTGTATTGATTTGTGGCAAGCCTTTTAAGTGGCAGCAGGTTCTATTGGAGAAGATTGACAACACGGGTATTGGTAATTCTCGGAAGGACTCATGGGGAAAGGTATGTACATGACCTCTAGGAAGGTAAACTATGTTATATAGCTAATGTATTCTGTACGTACCGTAAATGGTGTGGAGACTATGTTAACTTAGTGGTTTGAGTTTGCAATGTGCTGCTTTGGCTGATAGTAATTACGTATGTACAGCCCTTGCTACTTGCGTTCTATATGATGTTATGTAAGTTTAGGAAATAGAAGTGGAACCTTATTCTGAAGACAGTGTTCTTGCTCTGACCGAGAAGGTGTTTAAGATTTCTGGTTACAAATTTCAGGACCACGAACTCTTAAAAACAGCGGTAACACACCCAAGCATTGCTGCTGAGAGGTACGCTAGTTATGAACGCCTTGAGTTCTTGGGCGATGCAGTGCTAGGGTTGGTAATTTCTGAAATGTTATACTCACTTTTTCCGGATGATAGCGAAGGCTTACTAACGAAAAAACGCATTGCTCTAGTACGTGGAAGCAGAGTCGTGGAAATCGCGCAATCCCTGAATCTAGGAAACATTCTTTTGATGTCTAAAGGGGAATTGACTTCTGGAGGAATATCGAACAATAGCAATTTAGAAAATGCTTTGGAAGCTCTTATAGGAGCAATCTACGTTGATGGTGGGTTAGAATCAGTACGTCACTTCATATTGCAGCATTGGAAGCCCTTGGCTACAAACCTTGCCGATACACCGCTTCAGGATGCTAAGACTGCCTTACAAGAATGGGCACAAGGACATAATTTTGCAATACCATCATATAGGTTAATAAACAAATCTGGTCTTGAGCATGCACCTGTATTTACTGTTGAAGTAACCGTTAATGGCCAGCGTTTACATGCTACAGGCTGTAAAAAAAAGTACGCTGAAATTGCTGCCGCTAAACTTATGTTGGAAAAGGTTACAAAACAAAACGAACCATAGTACTATACACTAAGTACCCAAATTCACCAGGTGCTGGTCATGGCTAATATGAACAGAAACTCGAGCTTACAATACTTACTAATAGCCCTAGTCTTCTCAATGCTCTGCTTGTCTTTTGCATCAGTGCCGCTTTACAGAATATTTTGCAAAGTAACCGGGTATGGCGGAACCACAAAGCAATCCACTGCTCCCCATAATAAATCACTGGGCAAGCATGAGATAAAGGTCAGATTTAGCGCAACAACTAACAATCTACCGATATTATTTTCTCCAGAGCTGAGCTACGTAACTGTTCTACCAGGAAAGCAAAAGCTCATCTTTTACAGAGCTAAAAACACTACCGACAAACCTATAAACGGGACAGCTGTGTACAACGTTTCTCCAGTCCAAGCTGGCAAATATTTTAATAAAATAGCCTGCTTCTGTTTCACACAACAAACCTTCAAGCCGCACAAATCCATTGTAATGCCCGTATCGTTTTTCATCGACCCTGAGATAGAGAATGACGTTTCTACCGCACACATAAGAGAGATAACATTATCATACATATTCTTTGGCTCATCGGAGGGAGAATAAGCTACAAAAAACTAATAGTTACTACTACTAAACACACTATCTCACAAGACAACACCCTCTTCATGGCTAACTACCCTATGCAGATTAACATGCACAATATCATAAGGTTCAATATTCAAACACTGAGCCACATCCCCAACGTCGCAATCAGGAACACGTCTCGGACCTTCATTAATCACAAAGATACAAGAATCTCCATCCATCAACCCATGACGAAGAGCATTTATCACAAGAGTAGCAACGAAAACAGTCAATGCAAACAAGCATATTTGCCCTACTAAGTTATCCGGCGATACAATTATATCGCCAGTACTTGAGGCAGCAATCAACCCTAACGTAACCGCGGCAGTACACAACGAAACACACTGCAACGCAACCATAGCCGCGGACACCTTATTAAACGAAGTCAGCCTTCTATTACCACGGTGGGCAGCACTAATCTCAGCCCTTACTTTACTACTCCAAACATATTTATCATCCCTAGCTAACAAATTACCACGATCAAAGCTACCTTCAGGCAGAATGATTGGAAGATCATGCTTACCTACAGTACGCAATTTTGCCGCACAAACTATTGCGCAGACCAAAGAACAAAGAACTTTCGCTAACGACAGAAAAAACATAACCACTATCGCGTGAGGTGTAAGCAATGATACTCCTGATGCAAATACGTATGCGGCACAGTATACGTAAACTGCCGCTGCGATCATAAAGGACAATACAGCAAGCTTGATGTACAATCTTGACTTACCCAAACCCTTTATACCGGCACCACCGTGCTCTGTACCTTCCAAATCTCCTTTCCCAAACACCTTTACAACCCCCTCATCTATACACCTAGATCACAGCTCAACTAGCCCACACACAGCGACCGAATAAACATCGGAACAGGGTTTACGCTCCTACCCGCTTCAAGGTTTTACACACAACCCAGAGTAAAACACCACACGTGCCATCCTAGAAAAACAATCTCTGGAAGTCAACAGATATAACATCACCTACAACAAATGTCATCTAAGACAACACCGCAAAACACCTCCTACATATTATAGTACACAAGCAAATTATTACTATAGTCAATAATAAAATGAGATTTGGTAGGCTATATTTCTTTCTTGTCATTCATACGTAAGATTTTGAGTGCTACATAAATACACAACTAAAAAATGTCCCTAAAATTTATACTCGAGAGCGATTGATGGGATTACTCTAGTACACATCACACACTGTTCCCAGCCCAACATGAGCATCTCATAAAAAGACAAAAAGTTCACATAGAATGCCTAAGTTATTAATACAGCTAATATGACTTGCATAATCAGGAATCTCTAAACTGCTTAAAGCAATAATATCACTACAAAAAAACAACCTACTCTCCGAGGCTTAGGTAACTTATGGGCCCACAACACCTGCGCTCTATTTTTTTTACGTGTTCATAGCAGCGCTAGTATAAGTCTTTTCTTACTTTTATCTGCCTGAACATACAGAAACATTTACTTGATCTACATGCATTCAACGTACGACACATAAGCTCTTATGCACAATAGTTGCCAACTCTAAGAGTGGACAGAATCAGCAGTAGCAATAAATACCTTACTCAGCATATTACACTGAAACTCCGTTAAACCATCAGAGTAAAAGGCAAAGCTGTTTTTCGTATTATAGAGTGCTAATCTAGTGTTCGCACTGCTTTTCCTAGCATCGCGATTGTATATTTGAGATTTTATAGGTGGACCCTTCCCATACCTTTGAAAACAACCATTATACCTAAAGTTGACCATGTTGTAGGTTGAAGACAGAGATTTAATACTAGGGTACACACCAGCATGTTGACGGGGTAATTTACACACTACCACCTAGACCAACGCAAGCATAAGGAACAACACCTAAACCTTCACTAAGAAGATCATAACAAGCATTAACCATGACTGAAGTAGAAGAAACCGCCCTAATCTCAACAACTTCACCCCCTTCAATAGTTTTAGCTAGTAACCCAGCCACTATTGTTTTTTCTTCAGGAGTGAGTTCCTTTACTAGGTCTTTAGCTACGGCCGTGGCGTTATCGTTGCTAGAAGATCCGGTTCCTGTAGATGTGGGCCAGTTCTTACTTCCATTTCCTAGCAGCGTTGCACTGATAAAGTCCTTTAAAACCTGGGGTGTATCACTATGACCACTGGTTGCTCCAGTGTGTCCAACATCACCACATAAAGCAGTCTCCCCTTTGGTTGCTTCTTTTGCCACTGAAGTAGCAGCGTACTTAGCATACTGGCCACTCTTGCCCGTAGCGTGCTTCGTCCTACAAACCTTACCATCGATGTTAGGGTGAGAGATTTCAACAGCCTTAGCAAAGTGAACAATGTCCTTACCGTTTATTTTGGCAAGAGCAGCAGCAAGCTTGTCAGTCTGACCAGTAACTACATCATAAGCTAACTCCTTAGCTAGTAG